>JBBRFX010000019.1:0-34712 GCA_038241275.1 Chitinophagales bacterium | reverse complement strand
TTTTAATTCTTCATAATCATAAACTCCACCCTTCTGTTCAACTGTCTGCCTTCCGGGTTATCGGAACCATCCGTATTGGTATTACCTGCAACAGGCTTGGATTCTCCATATCCTTTAGATACAATACGGGAGGGAGCAATTCCTTTTGACAGAATATATTCCATTACTGATTTTGCCCTGTTATGGCTAAGGGTTACATTGTATTCATCAGCGCCCTTACTATCCGTATGTGCACTCATTTCTATTTCAATATTGGGGTATTCGTTCAGGAAAGCCACCACCCTGTTCAGTTCGGTAAACGATTCGGGGCGAAGGAAATATTTATCAAAATCAAAAAATACATTGTTTAGCCTAAACACCTGCCCTATTTCTATCGGTACCAGGTAAAGGTCTTTGTGAATTTCCCTGTAACCTGCTTTTATCAGAGAATCGAGGTTTAGATTTTCAGAGATGGCAAAGAATTTATCGGCAGATGCACGGATGCTGTAATTTTTATCATAGGGCAAAACCATTTTAAATGCTCCATCAATTGGGCTGGAAGTTCCGGTGCCGGCTTCAATACCATCCGGAAGAATTTCGTAAATTAAAGAAGCACTTAAAGGTGCTTTTGTTTTGGCATTGTACACATTGCCACTTACCAGCACAACAGGATCTGGTTTTTCTTTTTCCAATAATTTTATTCTCACAATATCACTGGCACCATAAGCTCCATCGCTGCTGGTAAGATATGCATATTCTCCACCCGCATCCAACGTAAAAAATGCTTCGCTTCCAGCGGTATTAATGGGCGCTCCAAGGTTTACAGGATCACTCCATTTTTGCCAGCTATCATCCAGCCGCTTTGTCATCCATATATCATTTTCGCCCAGGCCCCCGGGGCGGTCGCTGCTAAAATAAAGGGTGTGTCCATCGGCTGCAATAAAAGGACTCATCTCATTATAATCTGGCAGGTTTATTTTTTTACCAAGGCTTTTTGGGGCTGTCCAGATATCTCCTCCTTCTAAAAAAGAAACATACAAATCGTTATCAAAACTTTCTTTTTTATCAGTCATATAAAACAACAATGTTTTACCATCCTGCCCCATAGAAGCACCTAACTGCTGCGTGTAGCCGAACTTATGAAAATTGCGAATACGCAGCATTTGCGCAGGGCTCCAGCTATTGTCTTCCAGGCGCCTGATCATGCTCACACCTGTGCCCAGGTATTGGCCTTCGGTAAATGCACCTTTTAATAAAATAGTATTTAAATCAGGTGATATCCAGTATACGGCATTGTAATGAGAAGCATTCACCGATCCGTTTAAATGTTTTGCCTTGCCCCAGTTGCCTGCAGAATCCCTGGTGCTGTACCAGATATCCTGGGCATTGGGAACCGTTTGAATTTGCACATTGGCAGGATCCCCCTGTCTTATAAAAAACAATAAATCTCCATCTGCAGATATGGTTGGCCGCATTTCCGGGTACCCGGTATTAATCAACGCTCCCAGATTCTCTACTTTAATGATGGTGGCCTCTGTAATTATGTTTTCCTTTTGCGCAATCAGTTTCCCTGCAGTATCTATCAAGGGCTGTGCATAGCTGATGTAAAAGCATAAAACCAGTAAAATGGAGAAGTAACATTTTTTCATAAGTATCCTTTGATATGATACCTAACGAAAAAAGCTGGAAAATAGTACAGGCTAAAATAAATTTTCTGCTACTACTTCCTGTTGCACAAAACCAATGCTGTGTTGATTTTGAACAATGCCATATGGTGTTATAAGCGTTAAAAACAGCGTTTTACGGGTGCCGGTTTTTTCCTGAAATGCCCTTAGTTTATTTCTCAGATCTACCGCATAGGACTTTGATATGGCAAATGGCTTATCATAAAATTTTGCTTCACATGCATTAATCACATGGTCCTGCCGGTCTATGAGCATATCAATTTGTGCCCCTTTATTTTTGGCATCACCTTTATAAAAAATACTGGATACTTCTGTATAAACAGCAGCAATTCCCAGGGCCTGCTTTATTTTTTCTATATGTTTCATACATATATTTTCAAATGCATAACCACTCCATGTTTTGTAAGAAGGAGTAGCAGCCAATTGTAACCAGTTTACATTTTTTTTGCTGCGCATAAATTTCAGGTAGAACAAAGAATACTCATCTGTAAGCCTGTATATCGTTTCTTTTTTTATTTTATCAAAGGGCAGGTAGGATGTTATAAAGTCAGATTGCTCCAGCTCTGTGAGTAATTTTGTGAAACTGCCTCCATCGGCCAGTTTTGAAGCTGCCAATATTTCTGCCCGTGACAAACCTTTGTTTTTAGATGCCAATGCCTGTATAATACTGATGTGCTGTCTTGCATTTACAAATAAAGCATTGTAGAGGTTGTCAAACTCATTTACCAGTAATCCATTTTTTTGAAAACAAATGCGATTGATATTTTGTGTGGCACTTTGCCCCTTTTTTACTTCTTTTAAATAATGCGGTATACCACCCAGTGCCATATATAGATGCAGCACCTGGTACCGGGATAATGTTATGCCATTGTACTTAAGATAGGCTTCTGTTTCTGTGAGGTTAAAAGGTTGCAGGTGTATACGTTTGGTAACCCTGTTATGCAGGCCCCCGCGGTTGTTGATAATTTTACCCGTCATCCATGAAGAAGCAGATCCGCAAATGATTACAAGTATATTTTTCTTTACAGCCCAACTGTTCCAAAACCAGTCAAAGGCAGACAAAAATCGGGAACGATGGGTATCCAGCCAAGGCAATTCATCTATAAATACAATTAATTTTTTGGTAGTTTTTAAAGAATCGAGGTATTGGCTCAACTGATGAAAAGCCTGCAGCCAGTTTGATACCGGGGTATACCTGCGTGATTTTTTTGTATTGATTTTATTAAAGGCAATATCAAAGTTTTGAAGCTGTTGCTGCAGGGATGCATTTAAAATGCCATTCATTTCAAAATGAATGCGGGCCTGCAAAAAAGCTCTGATAAGATAGGTTTTACCTACTCTTCTCCTGCCCGTTACCGCCAGCAAATCTGCCGCTTCTGTATCCAGCATTTCTGCAATCATTTGCTGCTCTTCTTCCCTGCCGATAATAATATTTTGCATAGCTACCTACATTTATTGGTAGCGGAATGTGGTAAAAAAAGTGAGATTCCGCTGGCAATAAAATTAATCAAAATTAATAAAGCAAACTATTATTGTGCAGTTATTTGATTAAAATCTTTATTGCGCCTGCCTTTTCTCAGTACAACAGCTTGCAAAAAAGAGCGCCGGTATCTTCACCTTAAAGGGTTTTATTAAACCTGATATTTTTTTAAGCGAACCATAGCAAAGCCAATAAAATAAACTGCGGAAAGTAAATAAGAAAATAATTTTATCAAAACCTATTGCCAGCGGAATGTATCAAAAAAAGTAAGATTCCGCTGGCAATAAAATTTAATAGCTGTATAAAAAAAATATTAAAGCGGTAAGTCAATCACTGCAAATTCAGTACCTACACGGCTACCGGGGCTTTAATACCCGGGTGGCTTTCATAATTGACCAACTCAAAATCTTCAAATGCAAAATTAAAAATATCTTTCACGGCAGGATTGATCTTCATTTGTGGCAGCGCAAAAGGGGTTCTGGAAAGTTGTAAATCTGCCTGCTCAAAATGATTGCTGTATAAATGTACATCCCCAAAGGAATGTATAAATTCGCCAGGATCCATATCGCATACCTGGGCAATCATTAAGGTTAACAATGCATAGGATGCAATATTAAAGGGAACACCTAAAAATACATCAGCACTACGTTGGTATAATTGACAACTTAAACGCCGGCGTCCTCCCCCTTCGGGGGAGTTAGAGGGGGCTGTATAAAACTGGAACAAACAATGACAGGGCATTAGTTTCATTTTTGGCAACTCTGCCACATTCCATGCGCTGATAATAAGGCGGCGGCTATCTGGATTTGTCTTTAACTGCTGTATCAAATCTTTCACCTGGTCTACTTCCACCCCATCGGCTCCCTGCCAGCTTCGCCATTGTTTTCCGTACACAGGTCCCAGGTCACCGTTTTCGTCTGCCCATTCATCCCATATTTTTACATTGTGTTCTTTTAGGTATGCAATATTGGTATCCCCCTTTAAAAACCAGAGTAATTCATGAATAATACTTTTTAAATGTGTTTTTTTTGTGGTAACCATGGGGAAGCCATCTGCCAGGTTAAAACGCATCTGGTAACCAAATACACTGCGTGTACCCGTTCCGGTACGGTCGCTTTTATCTGTTCCCGATGTAATGATATGTTTTACTAAATCAAGATATTGCTGCATTGGCGCAAATTAATGAATAATCACTATACACATTAAATGGCAAATTGCAGGAATCGAACTATTTATAAACACCTGCTTAAAAATGTTGATATGAAAAAACTATCACGAGTGCTGCGGATGCAGGGCAAACAAAACTTCTTTATTTTGTTCCAAAGCCGCTCTTTCATTATTACCCATTATCTTAGCCAAAAACTATAAACCTTATGATCAAACTATTTGCAGTCTTCAGCATGTTCCTCTTTTCCTTTACAGGTTATGCTCAAAAAGACAGTTCCAACCCTGGCATTAATACTTCGGAAGTAAATAAAATTTGGAAAGAGAGCAAAAGCAGATTTCCACTAAAAAGAGGGTTTTACAAAAGCTATGAGGAGTATTTAAATAATGCCCCTTCTGAACAAAGGGCATTTACACTAAAAGATAAAACGAAATCGCAGGAAAGAAAGGATAAAGACATTTGTGCAGTTGATTATAATCTTGATGAAGGACAGGAAAAACTGGGGAAAGTATGGGGCTTTTGCGATGGAAATGCAGTATACATAAAAGTGAGTCCTTTGGAAGGCAAATACTGGAAAATCTCCCATATTGGTCCATATTCATTTTTTGTGCATGTTTACCAGGTTCGTACACTAGCCGGAATTATAGCAGCTGGTGCTATGGGTACCCGGGAATTTTCTATCATCAACAGCCATGGCAAAATGATATATGCCACTACAAATTATATGAAAAAAATATTAGGTAAATGTCCCGGGCTGGCAGAAGCATATTCGGCAGAAGCCGATATGAAGGATGAAGAAGTGAAAAAGGCCTATTTGCGCAGAGCAAATGAATATTTTGCATTAAACCCTGAAGCTTTAGATTAATTTTTGCTGCCCTGGCAAAAAATAGTTCCACAAGTGCCTTCATTTCCTAATATAGAAATAATTAGTAGAATTTGCCTTTCAAAGCTGCCTTCTGCCTGCCTGCCCATCACATATTTGTTATCTTTACCGCATGAGTAAAAAAGGCAAAGTATTGATGGCCATGAGTGGCGGTATAGACAGTACCGTAGCAGCATTAATGCTTCACAAAGAAGGTTATGACGTAGTAGGCATTACAATGAAAACATGGGATTATGCAACAGCCGTGGGCACCACCGGTAAAAAAGAAACCGGTTGCTGCAACCTGGATAGCTTTAATGATGCCCGCATGGCAGCAGTAGAACATGGTTTTCCGCATTTTATTTTAGATATCAGGGATGAGTTTGGTGATTTTGTTATTGAAAATTTTGTAGATGAATATATAGCAGGCCGCACTCCCAACCCTTGTGTAATGTGCAATACCCACATAAAATGGCGGGCACTTTTAAAACGTGCCGATGCACTCGGTTGCGATTTTATTGCTACCGGCCACTATGCGCAGGTTCATCAACATACCAACGGAAGATATTTTATAAGCAAGGGTTTGGACGACAGCAAGGACCAGAGTTATGCATTGTGGGGATTGCAACAGGATTTGCTGAGCAGGACATTGTTACCATTGGGCACCTATCATAAAACTGCCATCCGCCAGATGGCTCACGATTTTGGCTACCCCGAATTGGCTAAAAAGAACGAGAGCTACGAAATATGTTTTGTGCCGGATAATGATTACAGGGGTTTTTTAAAACGTAAGGTAGATGGGCTTGAAGAAAGAGTAGCCGGTGGAAACTTTGTTGATCCCCATGGAAAAATAATAGGTACACATAAAGGCTATCCTTTTTATACTGTGGGCCAAAGAAAGGGCCTTGATATTGCCTTGGGCAAACCTGCTTTTGTAACAGAAATTATCCCCGAAACCAATACAGTGGTGCTGGGAGAAGAAGCAGACTTAAACAGAACAGAGATGCGGGTAACCGGTCTTAACTGGATGAAATATGAAGGCATAACCGAGGGTATGGAAGCCATCACCAAAATCAGATATAAAGATAAAGGTGCACTTAGCCAGTTGTTTACATACGAAAAAGGTATAACTGTACGTTTCTACGATGATGTAAAAGGCGTAGCCCCCGGGCAGAGTGCTGTATTTTACGATGGCAACGATGTAATTGGTGGCGGAATCATTCAACGCAATATGCCGCAATTATAAAACTGCCGGTATATTTTATATCAAATACCATTTCTTACTTATGATAAAAATGTAACTTGGTTCTATGAAAAAATTATTTCCGTTTGTGATGATTGCTACGCTGGTATTTTTATTAACTGCCTGCAAAAAATCTTCCGAAACTTTGCAAACAGACTCCATCAGCGATTACTATCCTTTACAGGTGGGAAAATACATTACTTACCAGCTAGACTCTTTGGTATACACCAACTTTGGAGTAAATATTGTAACCAGAACTTACCAGGTAAAATATTCGGTAGATGCTCAAATTACCGATAATCTTGGAAGGCCCGCTTATCGTATTATCCGTTTTATTCGCAAAACAGCCGCCAACCCATGGGTAAGCGATGCTACCTTCATGGCCACCAATACCGGCAATGGGCTGGAATTTGTAGAAAACAACATGCGGTTTTTAAAACTCAGAACGCCTATAAAGGATTTCTATTCATGGAAAGGCCATTCTTTTTTGGATACCTACTCTATAAATTCTGAAATTAAATACATGGACGACTGGGATTATGTATATGACAGTGTGAATATGCCATTAAAAGTGGGCACTTTTAACTTAGACAGTACCCTTAGAGTAGATCAGCGGGATGAAGTGATTGGTAACCCCAATGATCCTACATCTTATGCAGAAATAAATTATGGCATGGAAAAATATGCCAAACATATCGGTCTTGTTTACCGCAGATTTTTTCACAGTGAATGGCAGCCGCCTACATCCGGGCAGGGAGGCCGTTTTGTAGATGGTTCTTATGGCATTACCCTTACCATGATAGATCACAACTAACCAACTTTACCGCCAAAAAAACATACTATCACGAATTAAGTATCTGCTTAATTCGTGTTTTAATTTTATACATTCGTGAATATTCGTATAATTCGTGTAATAAAATATAGGATAATGTATTTACTTCACATCGTAATCTACAACATGCATTTGCTCCGTAGGAGCATCAGCTTTGTAGCAACAAACAAATGGCTTTTCCAATTGCTCTTTAGGAGCAACAGCTTGCCTACAATTAACCAAAAGATGTATTGCTCCTGTGGATCAAATATAACAGCAAATTTATTTTTCTACAAAGCTTTAGCCCCTAAGCGGCTGTAAAGCATTTGCGAACTAAATACTAATTATTAAAAAAAATATTTAATGAACATTATTATCCGCAAAGCGGTAAAAGAAGATTGTGCTGCAATGATGCAGTTGATACAGGAACTGGCGGTTTATGAAAAAGCGCCGGAAGAAGTAACGGTCAATTTTGATCATTTTACAGAAAGTGGTTTTGGCCCCAACCCGGTATGGTGGGCATTTGTGGCGGAGGCCAATGGAGTTGTTGTTGGATTTGCCTTATACTATATCCGTTACAGTACATGGAAGGGACAACGTATGTACCTGGAAGATCTGCTGGTGACAGAAGAAATGCGGGGCAAAGGAATTGGAGCTTTGCTGTTTGACAAATTGATTGAAACGGGTAAAGAAAAAAAGTATAGTGGCATGGCCTGGCAAGTATTGGAGTGGAACGGACCGGCCATTAAATTTTACAAAAAGTACAATGCATCTATGGACAATGAATGGATCAATTGCTCCATTAACTTTTAAATAAAAAGCCCGGTATAAAACCGGGTTTTTTATTTAAAAATATTTTTTATCAGAAAGGTGAAGAAACATGCCTTACTCTAAAATTAAAGGTTGCGTTTACTGTATCTGCAGGGAAAAACATTCCAGTTGAATCAATTTTTACTCTTTTTACCTGTCCATTAAAATTAGCCTCTATAAACTGGCCAAGTCCCCCGTAAATGGTAAAATTTAAGGGTAGCGTATTTGGATTAAGCGGTTCTAAGCTGTATTCTTCTGATGTTCCGTTTAAGCCGGAATATGCGATTTCTAAACCTGAGTTTACAGAATAAGGAACGGTAAATATATGATTTGACGGATGAGAAAATGCAACATATACGAATTTTGAAATGATGGAATCAAAAGCTGCGTATCCATAGTCAGCATCTAAAGAAATGCTGTCGTAAACTTCTTTCCAGCCATACCTGTAAAACTCCGGAGTATTGGCAGACATGTCTACTCCATTTATACTAAAATTAAAAAATGTTGCAGAGGAAACTCCGCAGGCGGTAAGCTGTCCTGCATTTACAGAAGGGCCGGTAATATTAATTGTTACAGGTGCACCTTGTTTTAAAGTAATATTATCTACCGCAATCAATTGTGCAGATGTGCTGCCCTGGCAGTTAATAAACGTAAGACTAAATGTTCCATTGCTGATGCCTGCAAATTCTGTAGCTCCATTCAGTAATATTTGTACATACCCATTGGTTACTGGCCCGCCATTGCAGTTTACTGCTGTACCGCTAATAGTACTGGTATTTTGGGTAACGATAATATTGCCCAGGTTTGTTTCAGCATTAAATGGACCAATATTACTTGTGTAAACCACCTGTCCGCAAGCATTTAAAACAGCTATAGTAAGGTTTTGATTTTTGGGTACAAAGCCATCTACATAGCCGTTGTTATCTGTATAGTCGTAAGCGGTGTAGCCAGATACATCAGTTATCTGTACTTTGGCGCCAGCAACCGCAGACCCGGAGTTGCTTACAATATGTGCTTTTATTTTTACATACTCAAATGGATCATCACAGTTCCAAAAAGTAAAATGGGTTACTGTTCCTTCATAGGTATCCCCGTTTTTTATAGCAGATCCTTCCTGTTTCCATAATCCTGTGCTGTCGTTAAAATACCATAGAGGGATAGTGGATGGTGCTGTTGTCATTTTAGAAGCCGGAATATTTACGCTTAGGCTTGCATTTGAACCACTTTTGATTTGCAGCAATTGACCGGTTTCATCTGTGAGTTCTACGGCTACCATGCCATAGCTTTTTAATCCTACAACATTTCCTGCTGTGGATGTACCTCTTAAGTCGCCGGGCATCTGATCGCTAATGGAAGGTTTTGATGGATCTAAATATTGAGTGGCCACCAACACGGTGCCAGTATATAATGTCCCATTGGCAGTTACAAAACTATTGGGCTGAAAACTAACGGTTCCCCGGCCAGAGCTTACTTCCACATCTCCACCAGAAGTAGCTGGTATTCTTGCAGAGATGGTTTTTCTTAGTAGCTGAACTTTTAAAAAGTTATTGCTGTTGTCCCTTGAAAAAAAAGTTCTGCTGCCAGTAAAATAGCCACCCTTTGATACCGTTACAAAGGTTTCGCTTGTTGTAAATGAAGCATTCGTAAACTTAAAAAAACCATTGTTATCTGTACTCGTGTTATTTATTCCTGCCTTTACCAATGCACCAAATACAGGCATACCTGTTTCATCAATAACCCTACCCTCTATACTTGCCTGATTTTCTATGGGAGGGGTAATAATGCCACTGGTTTCTTGTGAAAGTTCTTTTTGGCAGCTAAATAATAAAATTGCAAAACTTAGCAGAATAGCTATAACAGGTACGAAATGCCGGGTTAATTTAGTCATGTTAATTTTGGTTAAGGGTAATAATTAAACCAAATATATGGGTTTCATCATATTAAAAACAATTGGATTTAAAAAAATACAAAAAGATAACTGCGCAAAAATTCATTTTAATTTAAATCAATAAATATTTACTGGCTATGATAAAAATTTGAAGCGCCTGAGTTCGTACTTTTGCGGCAGCAAAGGATTTTAACAAGAAGCTGTTAGTGCTGCATTTGAACCATTAAATAAATTCAATTTAAATGCAGCCAGTTCAATAAAGATATACTGTACAAGAGTGCGACGCCAATGAAGCTGTACAAAGCTTTAAAAGCCGGGCTCATAAAAAAATATTATGGCAGAAAAAATAACGATGGGTGCCGATGGCAAATTGCAGGTACCTAACCAACCTATCATTCCTTTTATAGAGGGTGATGGCATTGGCCCTGAAATATGGAAAGTGGCGGAGAAAGTTTTTAATACCGCTGTAGAAAAAGCATATGGTGGCAGTCGAAAAATTGAATGGAAAGAAATGCTGGCCGGCGAAAAATCTTTTAAGCTTACTGGCGAATGGCTACCTGCCGAAACCCTGCAAATTGCTAAAGATTATATTGTATCTATTAAGGGACCGCTTACAACACCCATTGGTGGCGGCATCCGGTCATTAAATGTGGCTATGCGCCAGGATCTTGATTTGTATGCCTGCGTTCGCCCTGTAAAATGGTTCAAAGGTGTTCCCTCTCCCGTGGTGCACCCCGAGTTGGTGGACATGGTTATTTTTCGTGAAAATACCGAAGACATTTATGCAGGCATAGAATGGAAAGCCGGCACCGCTGAAGCGCAGAAATTTGAAAAATTTTTGGTAGAAGAAATGGGCGTTACCAATATCCGTTTCCCGGGCGACTCCAGTTATGGCGTAAAACCTGTTTCCAATGAAGGCAGCAAACGACTTGTGCGTGCAGCCATTGAGCATGCACTGCAACATGATCTGCCGAGTGTAACCCTTGTTCATAAAGGTAATATCATGAAATTTACAGAAGGTGGTTTTAAAACCGCCGGCTATGAAGTGGCCCGCCAGGAATTTGGCGATCAAACTTTTACATGGGATGAATGGGATCAGATAAAAAAAGAAAAGGGCGAAGCACACGCCAATGAAGTGCAACGCAAAGCCCTGCACGAAGGAAAATTATTGGTAAAGGATATGATTGCCGATAACTTTTTGCAACAGATACTGATAGCACCGCAGGATTTTTCTGTAGTGGCTACCCTTAATTTAAATGGTGATTATATTTCGGATGCGCTGGCCGCAGAAGTAGGCGGTATAGGTATTGCTCCCGGCGCCAATATTAATTTTAAAACAGGTTATGCAGTGTTTGAAGCCACGCATGGCACAGCACCAAAATTTGCCGGAACCAATAGTATGAACCCATCTTCTGTAATTTTAAGCGGCTGCATGCTGCTGGAATATATTGGCTGGAAAGAAGCGGCAGAACTGATTACGTCTGCTTTGCAGGCCAGCATTATGAGAAAAAGTGTGACTATTGATTTTTATAACCTGATGACAGGTGCCACCCTTTTAAAAACAACAGAATTTGGCGATGCCATCATTGAAAATATGGGTGTGGTTACGGGGGATGCACAGTTGAAGAAGAGTTCGGGTTTGTGATAGAACAATGAAGGTTCAAAGTTCAAGGTTCCAAGGTTTAAGAAGTTAAAAAGTTCAAGAGGTTTAGATGTATAAATCTCTTGAACTTTTTTTTACGTCTTGCCTCTGCAGTTGCTTTGTGTGAAATTACCCTTCAATCTCGCAAGGGTATTAATAAAAAAACTGCTCCTTTACTATTTTACCATCCTTTACTTCGTACACGACTATTTCATCCATATTCATCCGGCCAGCACCTTTCATGGTAACATCCATGCCCATCGCTACAGAAAAATAATTTCCACCTACAACAGGCTCACTGGTATACCCGCCGTGCATTTCTTCTACGCCCTCGTTGAATTGTCTGCCTTTTTCTTTTATTGCATCCAACCCCTTTGCATTAGTCATACCCATATCAATTCCACTGGGTGGTTCAATACTTTCAGCATCGCTGGAAAATAATTCCTGCTGTATGATATCAAATTTACCTTCATTGGCTAATTCTGAATATCTTTTGGCTACTTCCTTTGTTGTCATAAAAATTTGTTTTTAAAGTGAATGTTTTTGTTAGGAAATAAATGTAAATAAAAACAAGTGGATTTTCTATTACTAAATTATTACCGGCAAAGGGTTTTCAATTGGGATAAATAAAAACACTTTATCGTACTTTTGGCGACTAATAAAATGAATTATGAGTAAAATTAAAGTAACCAACCCCGTAGTAGAATTAGACGGTGACGAGATGACAAGGATCATTTGGAAATTTATAAAAGACAAATTGATACTGCCGTACCTGGATGTACCCATTCAATATTATGATCTTGGAATGGAATATCGTGATGAAACAAATGACCAGGTGACCATTGATGCGGCCAATGCCATAAAGGCCTGCGGCGTGGGTATAAAGTGTGCTACCATTACACCAGACGAGGACAGGGTAAAAGAATTTAACCTTAAACAAATGTGGAAGAGCCCCAATGGCACTATCCGGAATATATTAGACGGTACGGTTTTTCGTGAGCCGATCGTTATGCAAAATGTACCCCGCCTGGTTACCAACTGGACGGCTCCTATCATTGTTGGCCGTCATGCTTTTGGCGATCAATATCGTGCAACCGATACCGTTATTAAAGGCAAAGGAAAGCTAACCATGACCTTTACACCTGAAGGCGGTGGCGAAGCGCAGGTATTTGAAGTGTACAATTACAAAGGTGATGGTGTGGCAATGGCCATGTATAATACCGATGAAAGTATTTATGGTTTTGCACGCAGTTGTTTTAACATGGCATTGAGCAAAAAATGGCCGTTGTATCTTTCTACCAAAAACACCATTCTTAAAAAATACGATGGCAGGTTCAAGGATATATTTGAAGAAGTGTACCAAAATGAATTCAAAGCATCTTACACCGAAGCAGGTATTACTTACGAGCATCGTTTGATTGATGACATGGTAGCAAGCGCTTTAAAATGGAATGGCAATTTTGTATGGGCTTGCAAAAACTATGATGGCGATGTGCAGAGCGATACCGTTGCACAAGGTTTTGGCTCGCTTGGTTTGATGACATCTGTATTGATAACTCCAGACGGACAGACCATGGAAGCTGAAGCAGCGCATGGCACTGTAACCCGTCACTACAGGGAACACCAGAAAGGTAAACCAACTTCAACCAACCCCATCGCATCTATTTTTGCATGGACAAGAGGCCTTGCCTTTCGTGGTAAATTAGACAGCAACCAGCCACTAATTGATTTTTGTAATGCCCTGGAAGCTGTTTGTGTAGAAACCGTAGAAAGCGGCAAGATGACGAAGGACCTTGCTGTATGTATTCATGGTAATAAAGTAAACCACGATGAACATTATTTGTACACAGAAGAATTTTTAGATGCGATTGATGAAAATCTGAAGAAGAAAATGGGAATGTAGAAAAATAAAAAATTAGAATAACGAACAGGCACCCCGCAAATTGCGGGGTGTTTTATTTTGATTACACTTTCTCTTCCCTGCTACCCGCATACAGTTCATACTCAAACAAACGGCAATCAATTTTGCTGGTAAAAAATTCTATCCGGCGTTTTGGCTTTAAGCCAATTTTTTTCCCCAACTCCAGGTTGCCGGTAAAAATATATCCATAATAGCCCTTACATTTTTTCTTTAAGAAATCACCGATGCGTTTGTAGGTAGCCATCAGTTCATCTTCCACTCCCAGCCTGTCGCCATACTCAGGATTAAAATAAACTACGCCTCCTTCTACTTCCGGCACGGTAGCGGCATCAAAATCGCATACTTCTAATTCTATCAGGTCTTCTACGCCTGCAATGCCTGCATTTATTTTGGTAATGTTCACGGCATCTTCACTAATGTCTGATGCAATAATGCGCAACCCGGCAGGAGCTGCTGTTACCTGTTGCTCCAGTTGTTTGTAAGCAATGTCATATAAAGCGCTGTCGTACCCACGCACATGCATAAACGAATAATTGCTGCGGTATAAGCCTGGCCTTCTGTTGGTAGCCATCATGGCTGCTTCAATGGCCACCGTACCCGAACCACACATGGGATTGATAAAAGGCGTTTGCCCGTTCCAGTTACCAGCCAGCAAAGTAGCTGCGGCCAGCGATTCCAGCATGGGCGCTTTGCCGGGTATTTTTCTATAACCATGTTTGCTCAACGTTTCCCCGCTGGTATCAATAAAAATTTCTGCCAGGTCGTCTTTCCAGTAAAGATGTATCACAACACCATTCAGTTCAGAACCAGAGTTTGGCCTTGCACCTGTTTTCTCCCGGAAACGGTCTGCAATGGCATCTTTTACTTTTACGTTGGCAAATAAATTATTGGTAATGGTTTCGTTGCTCACATTGCTGCTGATAGAAAAATATTCATCCGCAGGAATGATTGATTCCCAGGGCATATCCAGCAAAACTTTGTACAAATCATCTGCGTTGGTTGCTCTAAATTCTTTGATAGAAAACAATACCTGGCTGGCACAACGCAGGTTTAGGTTCAGTTGAATGCACTCCTGCAGAGTACCTTCAAGTTCTACACCGGTTTTAAATGTGCGCATGGCTTTGTAGCCAAGGGCTTCTGTTTCCTTTAAAAGCCAGGGAGATAAACGATTGCTGCAAGTAATGATAATGCGGCTGCTGAGTGCAAATAAATTCAAAATAAAATGATTGATAGGCCGCAAAGGTAGGCAAGATTGTTGGGTTTGGGGAAGTAAGGAAAAGCTGCTATGATATCCGGTGATATCAAACCAGGCGCCCCTTAACCTGTGAGATAAGTTAAACCATTATTAACCGGCTCAAATAAATCGCTCAGTTTTTTTTCTGCGCAAAGTTTTTCAAAGAGGTCCCTTACTTCTTTATAGCTATCATGAATGGGACAGGGATGAGTGGAAGAACATTTGCTTAATCCTAAGCCGCATTGTTTAAAAACTGCTTTACCATCAATGGCTTCCACGATATTAATAATGGGTTGTGTTTTTTGTTTAGCGGTTATATAAAAACCACCATTCGGCCCTTTTGCACTAAGAATCACGCTTTCCCTTACCAGCGTTTGCAACATTTTGCCTACTGTATGTTCGCTGGCATTAATAAATTCAGCTATTTCTTTAATGCCTGATTTTTCACCCGATTCATATTTGGATGCCAGGAATATAACCGCTTTGATGGCTGTTTTGCAGGTAAGGCTCAGCATAATTATTGATTTAAATATTTTTGTCCTTCTTCAGAAATTAATTCGTGGCTCCAGGGTGGGTCAAAGGTAAGTTCCAGCAGAACCTGCGCATCTGTAAATGTATTTTCCAGCACCCTTTTTACTGCACCGGTAATAGATTCTCCCATTGGGCAGAATTGTGAGGTGAGCGTCATGGCTATAAATATTTTTGAATGGGCATCATCAAAATCAATTTGATATATTAAACCTAGGTCCACCACATTCAAACCAATTTCGGGGTCTGTTACATTTTCCAACGCAGCCAAAGCAATGGTGCATTTGAGATTGTTATTGGTAATTACATTCATAGCCTGGCAGATTTATGCATGAATAATTTTATCACATTCCAATTATAAAGCAATGCCGCCAATATTAATAATAGTGTGGCCATTTTTAAAACAACAATATTGGCTGTAAAAATACCGGTGATAAACAAACCAAAACCACACAGGTACGCTATACCCATTGCATAAAAAACCGGGCTGCTGAATAAATCTTTCGGGTTGGGTGTTTTGCCAAGACCCGCCTGCAGGTGATACACTTTGTTCCAAATAATAAATGGCAATGTTTTAAAAGTCATTCCAAAAATAATAGCGGTTAACCATCCAAAAAAAACAATGAAGCCATAGGCCAATACCAATTTTGTATTAGCTGATCCAGCCAGCAATAACCCAATAATCAGTATTAATAAAACAACCGGCAATAACATCATCCCTATTGATAACAGGGAAATTTTCATTTGCTCATCTACCTGTTTCCTGATGCGCTGTTTAAAACTTTGGTAACAATAATATCCAAAAAGGGCAATGGCTAAAAGGATGGCCAGCACAGACAAAAAATAAAAAGATGTGTTGGAGAAATAAAGGAAGGATATTAAAAATGCAATCAACCCTCCATTGATTAATCCATAAATGACCCACAGCAATTTGGTATTACTGTATTTAGAAATTAAAAACATTGGTATCAAACGGGAACCAACTCCTATTACCAATAGCAAAAACCAGCCCACTATGCCCATATGTGCATGCAGAGAAAGGTAATGCAATGACCCCTTGGGTAAAATAGCAGCAGTAAAATTGAAGGCAAGCAAAAGCCCCACCAGGGTTGTAAGTAATAACCACAAAACTGCTGTAAAAACAAAAACAGCATGTACATTTTCCTTTTTACTTTTTACCATGCTTATGGTAAGGTTTAACAGGTAAGCAATGATGGCTGCATTAATAAAAATGCCCCCCCACTGTGCTTGCCAACCCATTGCAAAAAAATAAAACCCGTAAACAAGTAAAGGGATGCCTATGCCTGCCAAAAAAAAAGATGCATAGCCTAACTTAATACTGTACAATCTTCCTTCAATTAAAACAGGTACCAACTGGTGACTGGCTCCCAATATAATCATAGTGCCCCAGCCCAATGCCATACTATGCGTAATGGCCAATGTTTGCGGATGAAAATAGTGTTGGGTAAAAGCTTCTGTAGAAAAAAACAACAGTATGGTAGAAAACAGAAAAGATATGGAAGCATATAAATAAAACGGCAACACTACTTTGTGAGAAGTATTCTTTACAAGAGGATCATTATTATTATTGCTAAACATTTCAGGCTTTAAAAATCAGCATTTGCACTTCCCCATCGCTGATTTCTTTGATGCGATAGTCGAATTTTTTTTCGGTTAATTCTGGCAACAAAAATACAGGAATGCGTTTATGATAAACAAACAAAGCTTCATCAGCCGGCAGTTTATCCAATGCTTCCAGTATGGTAATCATTGGTAATGGCATGTCCATGGCACTAACATCTATAGTTTGAGTCTTATCCACAAAGTTTTTAAATATTTCATCCCATCCTTTTGTTGCATCTTTTTCTACTGCTGCAACATTGCCGGCTGCAGGGGTTTGTTTGTAAAAATAAGTTTCTACCAGGTTTTCATTCACCACATCAGCATATACCACAAAACCCTGTTTTTCTAAAAGGCGCATTAATGGAACAGGTTCAAAAATATTGATAATCTTGAGTACCTGGCCGGGTTCAATCGTTTTTACTTTTTGGGTAATGATATTCAACGGGTCGGTGCCGGATGTTATTAAAGGACGAACATCCAGTTCAACTATTTGCTTTTTTGTAAGTGATTTCATAAAAGCAGGCAGATCTCTTTTCCCGGCTGCTTCCGGTATTCCGGCAGCATCTACTTCAAACCCCAGCGGTTTCAATTTTTCATAAAATGTTTGAATTGTACAACCCGCCATTTTAGCTGCCATTGTTATACTGGCTCTGCCTGCCATCAGTTTTCGAAGGATTGGATTACGCAGTTTTTCAAACATTGGATGGATGCTGATAATCGCTTCCAACGCATCGGGATGTTGTTTGATGAGTGCTGCTATTTTTGTATTGGCGTGAATGATCATGCTTGAAAATATTGGTGATAATCATTTAACTGCTGTTGAATGGTTTCTGTGAGCCGGGAAGCAATGGCCATAGCCGACGACTTTTTTAAATCTCTTACCTGCCCCATCAAGGGCTCCAGCCACAAGTGCAATGCATCATGGTCGGCACCCTTCATCTTACACTCATTTACCATCTTGCTCAAGCCTCTTTGCAGCTCTACTGCCAATGCATGATAGGTTTCCAGGTTGCGGTCGCTGCTGCTCTTGAAATTTTCAAGCGTGGCTTGCAATAGCAATACATTGTTATGAGTATTGCTGTCGGCCATCCATTTAATGCCGTTATTTAATTGTAAGCCAGTTGGATTATCTGCATATTCATGGTGCTCAGATTCCATTGCAGGAGCCACTTCTTTTTTTGATGAATTTTCCTGTTGGCTACATCCCCAAAAGCCGGTGCTGAGCAGGAGGATAAATATTATTTTTTTCATCAGCATAATTTTATGTTCAAAGTATTTTAATTTTCATAGATCGGATCGGAACTTTTGCAGGCTAACCAGGTCTCATTTTTCATAAAAGCAGTGATTAGTAACCCTGATTTTTTTGAAAAATGAGACGACCTGTCAGCGCAATTCCTGTGAGAGGCGGTTTTTCTTAGTTTAATTCTTTTTCCATTTCCAGTGCTTTAGGAAACAGGATATTATTTTCCAGGTGAATATGCAAATGCAGGTCTTCTTCAAATTCATCCAGCATCCTGTATAATAAACTGTAGCTGGCACAGGCATCTTCCGGCAATAAATAATTATTGGAAAGGGTTCTTATTTCATCCAGGTTTTTACCAACCATTTCATGTTCCATCTCCATCATGTTAATGGGATTTTGTACGGTTCCAAAATGTGCAGCATGCAATGGCTGTGTATTTTTGGCTGCAATAACCAGTTCTTTTATATAAGGAAATAATACTCTTTCTTCTTTGGCCATATGGGCTGTTAACTCGGTATAGACTTCCTGCACCAACTCATTAATACGGATTAATTCCGGATGATTATTGCCATGCACTTTTCTTACTTTATCGGAATATGCTTTTATATCCGGTAAATTTTTAGCTACGTAACTGTGATGAGTGTTTACAATATAATCAGCCAAAAAATCTAAACTCCAGTCTCCATAAGGGATAGGGCGGGATGATGGCAATTGATCAGCGTGTTGCAACTCCTGTTCTACTTTGGTAACATCCAATCCTTTTTCTGCACAGGCTTCTTTTACTGTTTTCTTTCCCCCACAGCAAAAGTCTAATCCATACTTTTTAAATACCTGTGCTTTGCGCAAATCTTTGGCAGCAATCTGTCCCAGGGTTTCATCATTCTCGCCGGTAATACGTTTGCTGATTTTCACTTTCCATGATTCCGGCCCCTGCTCTAAATATTCCCACTCAAATATATTTCCTCTTTCGCCCAGCAATTGATAATACAATGGTTTGGGGTCATGATCGTTGTGAATGGTTAAGCTTTCGCCTTCTGCCAATTCATCAAACCTTACAAAAATGGTAGGGTGTTTTTGACGGGGTTCCAGTAGTGTTACATTAAGGATATTTTCTGTTGTGATGCTGTGCATATTCAAAATTTTAAGATGATTTGATACCTCAAAGATAAACACTTTTATTTAATAAAAGTATTTATTTACTTTTATTAAATAAAAGTTATTCTTTCTGCCAATGCTCATTCAGAGAGACAATACTTTTACTCATGGATATTGTAATACTACCATATAGCTGAAATTCTTTTAATAATTATGCACTTACATTGGCTTGAGTTAATATTATAAAAATGGCCGGATAAATTGTAATCATAGATGGATATGATTTTTATCAGCCTTTTAGTTGTAGAATAATTATTTATTTATCCTTTCGTTTGAAACTTTGATTTCATTTTGAACATATTAAAACAGGCTCCATCAATGCAAGAAAAAAACAATAAGCCATCCGGTAAAATAAGTAATTATAAAATTCCATCTAAAAAAAGTTCCTTACCGAATGCGATTCAAACAACAAAACAATTTTCAAAAGAACAGGAATTATTTCTTCAATTATTGAGAAATTACCCTGATGGAGTCATTAGCATTATTGATCAAAAATTAAATTTTATTATTACCGGAGGTGAGTTGCACAAACGTTTGGCAGTTGAACCTTCAGCATTAATAGGTAATGAGATTTATCCAAAATTTCCTGAAAATATCAGAAAGTTGATCAAAGCGCAATTGATAAAAGTTTTCGATGGAATTAAAGTAACCGCATTTGAACTGCCTTATATTATTAAAGGAGAGTATTATGTTATGGATGCTTTTCCGTTAAAAGAAAAAGATGGCTCTATTATTCATGCGGGTGTTATAATCAGAAATATTACGCATTTAAAATCCGCAGAAGAGGAATTGAAAAAATCACTTGAAAAAGAAAAAGAACTGAGTGAATTGAAGTCACGATTCATCACTATGGCTTCGCATGAATTCAGAACACCCCTTAGTACGGTACTAACATCTGTTCAATTATTAAAAAAATATAAATTAACCGGTGAACTAGATAAAATAGATAAACATATTGCACGGATCGTGTCCTCTGTGCAGGTACTCGATGATATATTGAATGATTTTTTAACTGTTGGCAAAATGCAGGAAGGAAAACTTTTATCTAATCCTGTGCAATTTGACATTAAGGATCAAATTACAATGATCATAAAGGAATTGGATAATTCCTGCAAAGAAGGACAACAAATTTGCTATAAGCATAGTGGCAATGAAACTATTTTACTGGACCCACTTTTATTTAAACCCATACTAACAAATATCCTTTCTAATGCTATAAAATTTTCGCCGGAAAACAGCCCTTTAGAAGTGAAGACTCACTGGTTAAATGAACGGCTGGTATTGTCAGTAAAAGATTATGGCATTGGAATTCCTATGGAATATCGAAAACATTTGTTTGAACAGTTTTACAGGGCATCTAATGCAACTAATATACAGGGAACCGGATTAGGTCTCTACACGGTAAGCAAATATGTAGCGTTAATGAATGGTACGATTTGCTATACCAGTAAACTAGAAAAAGGAACAGAATTTATAATTACTTTTTGAACAATTCTGCAATTTAATTGGATGATTTGTGTACCCAATATTCAGCTTACGGGCGGCTGACAGGACAATTTTACAACATAATGAAGGAGTCATTCTATTTGAAATCTTATTTATGGATGCGTTTTTAATTTTGCATCCAGTGCAGCAGAGGCATCATCGGAATAAATTCCATATGCATTCACGAGTACACCCTTGACACTGTATTTTGTGGAAGAAATAGCATACACTATTGACTCATCCTCAGGATTGGTTTCACCTTCAAAACGAAATGTTTTATCAATCACAAAATCGTCTGCTGATAATTCGGTGTTGCTCTGATGGCACACAATACATTCCTTGCGGATATTAAAATCCATCGTATATCCTTCATTCATTAAACCATTGATTGTTTCCGATAGTGTGCCATAACTTTCTTTCAGAGTTGCTTTTTTAGTGCTGCTGAATAAATAACTTGTTTTCATTATTCATTGACTATCTCAATCACCGATTTATCCAGATCAGCATTAATAAGTATCTGGCAAGACAGGCGCATTATTAAATTATCTAACCCTGCTTTAATAATGGTTGCATTTTCATTTCTTTCCATGAGGTTCGCATTACCTTTTAGCCCTGTTACTTTAACAATGCATGTTGCACAGCGTCCCTGCCCCCCACATTCACCAAAGTTTTCCAGGTAAATAGTATTGTTAAGCAATACCATCAGGTTTCTGTATTCATTGGTAAAAGTTTTTACTATACGCTCCTGACCATCATATATAATAGTAATCGTTATATTTTTTTTATCCTCCGTCATTAGTAAACTGAACTTTTCTTAAACGAGGCTTTTGCTACCCGACTTTGCGTAATGTTCTATTTTAATTTCAAAAAGCTCCGCCATTTTCTTTCCTCTCCATTTAGCTTCTTCTGCAATTTCTCCGGTAAAATGTTCATCCACAGATGTAGTAAACAATTCCATCCATTTTATAAAATGTTCATGCCTAATGGGCAATTGGGCATGTGGCGGAAATGGACTTCCCTGATAAGTGTGCCCGCCTAATAAAACAGTTTGCCAGAAAGTGTACATTTTTTCCAGGTGAGCGGGCCAGCGATCCTGGATGCGTTCATTAAAAATGGGTCCCAGTAATTCATCCGTTTTTATTTTATTATAAAAACAATCAACCAGTAATTTTACATCGTTTGTTGTAAGTATATCCTGTTTCATTTTATTAAGGATTCAGAGAAAAATAAGTAAAGAGATAATACAAAGCCCAGCCGGCAAAACCAATAATAAGTATCCATACCCATGAAGGAATACTTTTGGGAGTTTCACTGCCATCAATTAAAAACATTTTCTGGTCGCCTTTTCCATAAGCATTGATCATAATCGGCAAAACCCCATCCACTACTGCATTTTCACGAATACCTTCTACATCTATTGCAGGGCCATTTCTCACTTCAAAGGGAATGACCCGAATACCTTCTTTACCGGTAGGATCTTTGCTTATTATTCTTAAAGTATGTTTGCCGTCTGCCAGTTTTCGGGTATCCAGTTCAAAATTAACCGGTGAAATAAAGGCTGCAACAGGCTGCACTTCATCATCTATAAAAACAACTATTTTGCTCTTATCTTCCATGTTATTCATTATTTAAAATCAAATATTTGATATGAGAAACAGATTTTTCGCCAGGGCGCACCAACCATTTTATTGAATAAAACAGCGTGGCTACAACTATAACGGTAGCTACAGCAATGATTACAAAATCCCAATTACTTTGCGGTCCACTGCCATGCGTAATACCTTTCAATATTTTTGGCTGTTTTCTCTCGCATGCCGGACAAGCTACTCCCAGCAAACCGATAATTAGCAACCCAGCACTCAGTAATAATTTTTTCATCGCTTTCAATTTATCTTTTGTAATTATTTTACTATTTAGCTTTTAGTTTTACAAAATCCATAATCTTTTTAATTTCTTCTTCGGTTACTATTTTGGCATTATTACCCCAGGTAGTTCTTTCGTGGTTCATGATAGCAGTTACCTCTGCAGCACTTAAATTAGCATTGGTACCTACCGGTGGCATTGCACCATATTCAGGGCGGGCATCATAACCATTCATGATGATATCTACATACAATTCAAGGTTATCAGCATTTACTACCGGGCTGCCTTTTAAAGGAGGAAAAGCTCCTTGCAAACCTTCGCCATTTGGCTGATGACAACTTTGGCAATTAGCCGAGTATAGGGAAGTACCATCCAATACTTTTGCTTGCGAGGCTGTTCCCGCTTGGCTCGTTTTTTTAACATACAAAAATTCCGGTGCAATGGAGCCGTCCGGTAGTTTGGTTTGCTTTAATGATTGCAGGTATGCAATTAGATAAAGGGCATCTTTAGTAGCAATTACTTTGCCTTCTTTCCCATTCAAATAGTTGACAGGAACATTAACCACCACATCAGATTTAGCAGGTTCTTTTGTAATGGCAAATAACCAGGGATACGCAGGCATAATAGATTCCTTCACTACAATTCTTGGGTTAAATAAATGTAACAGATTCCATTCTCTTCCGGGTTGGCGATTTCCAATATCGCTAAGGTCGGGACCCGTGCGCTCTGTGCCCATTAGTGTAGCCGTATTGCGCCAAATATCAGTGCGGTGAATACCTGCATAATCTGCCGCCAGGCTGGGCCTGGTTCCCCAAACCTTATCCATATCTACATTACGTACCTGCTGAGTATGGCAAGCAACACAACCATTGGCTATATACAAATTTTTACCTTTTACAGCATCTGAGCTAAGCGTTTGACTGCCTGGTAATGGGTGATTATTTTTTTGATTATTGAGCGCAGGGAGAATAGCTACCAGTATGGTAAGCCCAGCAAAAAAAAGGAATGCTGTAATGAAAAGCTTTTTATGGTTATTGAAAAATTCCATTTGTACTTTATAATAAATGATTAAACAATTTTTTTTCTATGCAGGTATTTGCTGATTTAATTTTTCTACAGCAATTTCTTTCACATCCAGCATTTCATTTTTGGTGATCATTTTATAAAAATTATAAGCAAAGAAAATATGTGACAACCACATCAGGCTTCCACCTATTGCCCGCCATAGCCAGTAAGGAGCCATAAGCACCACCGACTCAATAAATGGTTTTCCCTGTATCCACATTTGTCCCCTTAACGTACTGCCAATCATTAATGGTACCGTATAAAACAGCAGGCCAATTAATGCCAACCAGAAATGAGCACCCACTGTAATTTGGGGCGCTTCTTTTCCGGTAATTCTTGGTATAACTGCATACATGCCTGCCCATAAGAAAAAACAAATGATACCATACATAGTTAAATGGGAATGCGCTACGGTAAAATCGGTGAAATGCCATAACAAATTGGTAGAACGAAACGCTTCTGCAGTACCCTGCAATGAACCAGTAAAATAAAATATAATGCCTACAATAAAAAAAGGCAATGTATAACTTCCTGCTATTTTATGCCAGGCGCCTCTAAAGGTTAAAACGAAATTGGTGGTACCAGCCACCACAGGAATGATCATACCAACACTGCCTACAATGGCCACTGTTTGTAACCACCAGGGTATGGAACTAAACACAAAATGATGCGTTCCTATAAGTGTATAAAATAAAATCTGTGTCCAAAAAGCAAGTATACCAAGACTATAAGAATAAATAGGTTTATTTAATTGCTGGGGTAGCATATAATAAACAATACCTAAGGTAAAAAGCATAAACCACATTCCCACACCCTGGTGCATGTAATATCCCTGAATGATGGTTTCGCCCAAACCGTTTTGCCAGTTGGGGACATAAGCCACTACAGTAATAGTAATTGCAAACATGATAGCAGCAACGATATACCAATTGGAAATGTAAATTTCTTTGGTTTGGCGCCTGGCAATTGTTTGAATAAAATTTATTAATGTGAGTATTACCGCAATGGCGAACAATATCATTACCGGCCAAATATACTCCCGGTACTCTCCCCCTCCATTATTAATTCCAGCCATTAAAAAAAGTGTACCCAATATTACTGCTGCATTAATCAGATACAAAGCATACCATCCTTTTTTGATACTGGCCAGTGGGGTATTACTTACCGTAGGTACAATATAATAACCAAGCCCCAGCATGCCCAATGATGCCCAACCCCAGAATACTGCATTGGTATGAACCGGGCGAAGACGGCCAAAACTTAACCAACTTATTTGATCTACATCGGGCGCTACAAATTTAATACCCAGGTATTCGCCTACAGTAGTGCCAAAAAGCAGCCAGAAGGCTGCGCAGCCAATATACCAAAGTATCAGCTTTGATAACTGCGGATCAATATTTGGCCGCTTTAAAGCTTTTTTCTTTAAGGCAACAAAAGGGAGATAACCATGTGTAATAACATTGCCAATTAACCCCTTTTGATCTGCAGGCTGCTGCTGGCCGGATAATTCATTATCGCTAAGTTGATAATCAAGTGCAGTTTTTCTTTTTGCCAATGCCTCCGTAGCTTCTTCATCCGTTAAAGTGGCCAGGTAAGTTGCAAATTTTTCAGCTTCTTCCATATCCAGATGATTACGATGCTTCCTGAGCATGTTTGACATTTTTACAATCATCAGTACTACACCAGCCAATATAGGAATCAATATTAATACAACGGTAATGATAATTCCACCTTCATTAAAAAGAGAAGTAGTTTTATTGTTGGTAGTTTGAGCCAGGATATCATTAGCAGGAAAAAATGTTGCCAGTAAAAAAATGATTGCCGGCATTAACCCCGGCTTGGAAATACCACTGGTACCCGAATTTTTAACGGTATTATTTTGCTTACGTTTTAATTGCAGTACTTTTTCAATTTGTTTGCTGTTTAAATTGTCCAGGTATTTTACAAATTTTTCCTGCTGATATTCGGTTTTATTTTTCCTGTGCTGTTTAATGAGCATTTTTACTTTGAATAAAAGAAAAAGCAGCGTTACCAAAATACTAAGTATCACTATAATCAATAAAATCAGGAACCCTGTTTGAGATGGAGCAGATGAAACAGGTGTTGCAACTGGTTGAGCCCACAGGCTTATTGGCAAACAGCTAATCATGGCCAGTAACCATTTTTGTATGTTTAATTTAATTGGAACCTTCATGATATAATTGATTAAAACCTTTACTCTTTTTTTATATTAAAAATTTACTACCTTCTTAAAAATCTTTCTCCAACTTCAATTGCGTTAGTTAAATTTCCCAGTGTAGCATCCTGCAACATTGTTTTCATTTGTTTTCGGATAGCTGAAAACTGATCGTGAATTGGACAAGGTTTTTTATCCATACATTTACTTAAGCCCAATCCGCAGGCTGTAAACATCTTATTTCCATCAATAGCATTCACAATATCAGCCAGGTTGTACTTAAACGCCGTTTCCTCAAGGTAAAAACCTCCGTGAGGCCCTTTGGCAGATGAAACCAACCCTCTTTTGCCCAAATCCTGTAAAATTTTGGCTATAAAAGGTTCCGGTGAATCGATAGACCTTGCTATCTCCTTTACTCCTACCCTTAATCCGGCTTTTGACTTTAGCGCTATAAAAAGCATAGCCCTGATAGCATATTTACAGGTTCTTGACACCATTTTACAAATATTTATGGCAAAGATAAGCAGGAAAATATAGTAGAAGAGTTTTTTCTCTTCTACTATTTACAAATTGCTTTGATTGGTTAAATGGTTGGAGTTATTATTACACTCGAATTTTTCCTGTTTTCAATGTATAAAAATGAATTTTTTAGTTGCTGTTTTTTTTTAAATAAAGATTGAAAGAAAAGGATTTCAATGTTCCTTACTAAATGTGGGTAAAAAGGAACTAATACCAAATGGAATTTCATTTTAGGCCAATATGTGCTGACTGAAATTTCTAATAGTTTTTGTGCGGTAGGGTTTGGTAAATGCCTAACTGTGCCGGAGTATTTCGGTATAGAAAAGTATTGGGCCAATTTATAAATCAAATCAGAATAATTATGGATACGTTTACGCTGTCCAATATTTAGAACGTTCATTTTTCAACTCTTTGAAATTCCATACCAATAATTTCACTGCAATAGTTGAATTGAATTGATACTCATTTTTGATCATTATTATATTATTTATTCATCAGCCAAATATTTATCTGATGCATCTATTATTCTTCATCGTTTTATCTGGCATGATTAAAATCATTTTTTTTCTGCATGGGGAGGCCCACCTTTGCATCATGCAACTTTGGAAAAATATTATAAAACGTCCTTCCTGATTTTTATTCTCCCACCTATCCTGTTTTTCGCATCTCTTTTTTTTAATCATCACTTTACACAACCAACTATTGCATGAAAACAATCATAGAACCCTTTAGAATAAAATCGGTAGAACCCATTTATTTTAATACTGAAGCAGAAAGAAAACTTATTTTAGAAAAAGCTTTTTATAATCCATTTCTAATTCATTCCAAAGATGTGCTGATAGACTTGCTGACCGATAGCGGTACCAGCGCAATGAGCAGCAACCAGTGGGCAGGTATGATGCAAGGCGACGAATCTTATGCAGGCAGCCCCAGCTTTTTCCGCTTTGAAGAAACAGTAAAGGAAATAACCGGAATGCCTTTGATTATTCCTACCCACCAGGGAAGAGCTGCAGAAAAAATCCTGTTCAGCATTTTAGGTGAAAAAGGAAAATATTTTGTAAGCAATACCCTGTTTGATACCACAAGAGCCAATATAGAATTTTCCGGTGCCGAAGGTGTGGACCTGATTTGCGAAGAAGGCAAGCATCCATCCATCCCGGCTCCATTTAAAGGAAATATGGATACACAGGCTTTAATAAATTTTATCGCTCAAAAAGGTGCCGGCAATATTCCTCTTTGCATTATAACGGTTACCAATAACTCAGGCGGCGGACAACCTGTGAGTATGCAGAATATAAAAGAGGTAAAAAAGATTTGTACCGAAAATAAAATACCGCTGTTTATTGATGCCTGCCGCTTTGCCGAAAATGCTTATTTCATTAAGCTGAGGGAAACAGGATATGCCGATAAATCTGTAAGATCAATTGCGAAAGAACTATTTTCTTATGCCGATGGTTGTACCATGAGCGCCAAGAAAGATGCCTTTGCCAATATTGGTGGTTTCCTTGCCATGCGAAACGAAGCATTGGCGCAGCAATGCCGTAATCTTTTAATAATGACAGAAGGATTTACAACCTATGGTGGCCTTGCCGGCAGAGACCTGGAAGCCATTGCCATTGGGCTAAATGAAGTGCTGGACGAAAATTATTTGCAATACCGCATTCGCAGCATTGAATACCTTACCAATAAATTAATTGCAGCAGGGGTGCCCGTAATGCAGCCAGCCGGCGGACATGCTGTATATATTGATGCGAAAGCATTTCTTTCTAATATCCCGGCAGATCAATACCCGGGCCAGGCATTGGTAGGAGCTTTGTATTTGCATGGTGGCATTCGCAGTGTAGAAATTGGTTCCCTCATGTTTGGTAAATACGATGAGAATAAAAAACTAATTCCCGCAGCACAGGAATTGGTAAGGCTGGCTATTCCCAGGAGGGTGTACACCCAAAGTCATATTGATTATGTATCGGAAGTAATTATTGAAGTATTCAACAACCGAAATAATATTAAAGGATTAACCATTATTGAAGAACCACCCATGCTTAGACATTTTACGGCTAAATTAAAACCTGTAGCCTCCTAAATCCCCCGAAGGGAGATTTAGAAACTACGTAACAATTAGTTCAGTTTCGTTGCGGGTGAAGTAAAACAATAAAAAATAAAATTAAAAATATGAAAAGCATAAAACACAGTTGGGCCGAGCCTTACAAAATTAAAATGGTAGAGTTGTTGAAAATGACAACACCCGCCCAACGCAAAAAAGCAATGAAAGATGCGGGGTACAATACCTTTCTTTTAAAATCAGAAGATGTATATATTGATTTGCTTACAGACAGCGGCACTTCTGCCATGAGCGACCGGCAGTGGGCAGGGATGATGATGGGTGATGAAGCTTATGCAGGCAGCCGGAATTTTTATCACCTGGAAGAAGTGGTAAAAGATGTGTATGGATATAAATATTTAATTCCCACTCACCAGGGGCGTGGTGCAGAAAATATTTTATCAAAAATATTAATTAAGAAAGGGGATATTATACCGGGCAATATGTACTTTACTACTACCCGCCTGCACCAGGAACTGGCCGGCGGAAAATTTGAAGACATTATTATTGATGAGGCCCATGACCCGGAGAATGATTTTCCTTTTAAAGGAAATATAGATTTAACTAAACTGGAAAAGCTGATTAAAAAACATGGCGCTGCAAAAATCCCTTACGTAAGTATGGCTACCAGTGTGAATATGGCGGGTGGTCAGCCCATCAGCATGAAAAATTTAAAGGAACTGAGAGCCCTCACAAAAAAGCATAAAATCCGTGTGATTCACGACATGACCAGGGTGGCAGAAAATGCATACTTTATTCAGCAAAGAGAAAAAGGATACAAGGATAAAACGATTAAAGAAATTGTAAAAGAAATTAACTCCTACACAGACGGTGCCACCATGAGTGCTAAAAAAGATGCACTGGTAAACATTGGTGGTTTTTTGGCTGTGAATGATTGGGATGTTTTTGAAGAAGCAAGAAACATGGTAGTAGTATATGAAGGACTGCATACTTATGGCGGGCTTGCAGGAAGAGATATGGAAGCGATGGCCATTGGTATTGGTGAAAGTGTGAATGATGATCATATCAGGGCAAGGGTTGGGCAAGTAATTTATTTAGGCGAAAGAATGATGGACTATGGAGTTCCAATTGTAACACCCATTGGTGGCCATGGAATTTTTGTAGATGCTAAAAAGTTTTTACCACATATTAACCAGGATCAATTTCCTGCACAAACATTGGCTGCCGAAGTATATCTGGATGCGGGTATAAGAACCATGGAGAGAGGTGTGGTATCTGCAGGAAGAAAAGCCAATGGCGAAAATTATTACCCTAAACTGGAGCTGGTAAGATTTACCATCCCCCGCAGGGTTTACACACAAGCACATATGGATGTAATTGCAGAATCGGTAGCAAGAGTTTATGAACGCCGGGATAAAATTTATGGAATGAAAATGGTGTATGAACCAAAATACCTGAGATTTTTTCAGGCAAGATTTGAAAAATTATAAATAACCCAAAACCCGGAACAGGCAAAATAGAAAAGCCAACACTTCAAATGAAGTGTTGGCTTTTCATTAAACTATTGCTGGTTTTCATAAAAATCATATTGATAATTCAAAGCGTCCAGTTCCAATGCTGCTGCATCAAGTGCTTCCTTGAATGCCTTCCTTGGACTGACAGATAAACCCGGCAGTTGTAAATAGTACTTAATTCCTTCCCTGAGGTTTTGATAAAAAGAAGCAAAATATTTTTTCCTTTTTACAAACTGTTCTGTATGAAATTCGGCTTCCAGTTGTTCTTTCAGGTAATCTATATATAAATACAATTCTGCAATAAACATATTGGGCCGGCTGGTATTGGTAACAATATTTTTTCTTCCATAAATATGGTCGGTCATTGTTTGCAGTGAAACCACCTGCGAAAAATTGGCAATATTTGGACCCGGGCAAATATTAACTGCATTCAAATTTTTTATAAATGTTTCATTATAATTAATTGCTGCTGCATTGCTCAATCCTACACATAAGCATTCTTTGTCCAATACATCCTGCAATTGCCTTTTGTATTGGGTTTCCGGCAGGTTAAGCGTTTGCAGTTGCTCAATTTTTAGCTTCTGGTATTTTTGAGATGCTGTACAAATGGGTTCCTTTGTGAACTCTGTATTAAAAGCAAGGTGCTTTTCTGTGCAGGGGCTACCGGGTTTTCCCTTTTGAATACGCATTAATTTTTCCTTTTCACCTGTGGATCCTTTAAGGTAATGAAACCTTACACCCAACGGAGAATTATGACTTAGCACAACGTCTTTTTCTTTTGCAGCACTCAACAGGGTTAATGTATCTTCATCTACCGTAGTGGCTTCCGGCACCAGTAAAAAAGGAGTGCCCCACCCTGTACTTTCCAAATTATAATATTTGTGCAAAAAATCATCTTCTTCATAAGTACCAATTCCGCCCTGCGCAGAAAAAATCATTTCAGGAGCGTAAATAAATTTCTTTCCTGTTTTTTTCTCAAGGGCAGCATTATAAATTTCAAAAAGCGTATCAATTAATTCCTGTTTGTTTGTTTTAAACTCTTCCAGTATGGGGCCCATTAAATAACCATCTGTAGCAAATGCATGGCCTCCGCAATTTAAGCCAGACTCTACCCTGAACTCACTTATCCAAATTCCTTTTTTAGCTAAATATTTTCCCTGTATTAATGCAGAGCGGTAGTCACTAACTTTAATAATTACTTTTTTGGTAAAGCCTCCATCTTCATTAACGTTAAACTCAGTACAGTTGCCCAGGTAATTGTATAATCTTGGATTCATGCCTGCCGAAAAAATAACAGAAGAATTGGTAAGGTTACTTTTAGCATACCCTCTTAATGCAGCTACTGCATCTGATCCGTCTTCCAGCAATTCCCCGCTTTTATCATAATTGTTCCGGTCTGTTTTCGTCATGATATTTACATCAATACTTCCGGGTTTTATTTGTGCACGCAACTGAGATTCTATATGTTGTTTCTCTACTGGGTTACTGGTCTTTGCCATTTGATTGTACAATTGTTTTAAAGCACTATCATCCGGTAACATTTCAAAATATTTTACAATTTCAGAACCTGCTTCAAATGCAGCATGCCTTATCTTTTCAACCTGTGCCTGCACAATGGTATTCACCAGGTTAAGATAATCGGTTATTCTTTTGGTTCTGTAATCAGCCTCCTTGGTACTGATGGGCTGATATTCTTTATTGATGGCAGGATAATAATGACTTCGCATCATTTCTATCAACCTGTCTTCTACAATAGATATAACAGATGATATACCGTACTGAGCAACTTTAAGCGGGCTGTCTATCGTATAGGCAAGACCCATTACAGGAATATGAAATTTATGATTTGGTGTGTAATTCATGATATTAGATAAGTAAACCAGGGACTGTTAATAATATTTTTAAACAAATGCTAAAAAAGCCAACCGGCAGATTAAAACCGGTATAACTATTTTGGTGGCAAAGGTAGTAATAATTAAAGATACTTTTATCCTTAATTAATATTTAGGCCAAATTTTCACATTTTGCCCTGTTCCATATTATCTTTTTTCCAAAGCCCATTGTGCTGTCAGTCATCTTAATATACTCAATTTTAACCGTCCACATATCGCCGGGAATAGCCAAAGCCATCGGATGTTTTTTGTGATAAAAAAAAGAAGCCCGTGCTGCTTTGGGATGCAAAACGTCTAAAAGAACTCCCTGAAACTGAATTCCTTTAACCACTAATTTATTGAGCTTATCGGGTAAAACGGTACCGGCTATTATTGGATTCTTTTTTAACAATAGAGAATGTTGTGAGTCTGCAGCCGATTTATAGTACAGCAATCCCTCATCTTCGTTAAATGCATAAAAACAACTGAAACACCAGGGTTGCTGTTGCTCATCTATACAGCAAATAGTGCTGCAGGTTTGTTCTTTTAAAAATTGAATGATGTTTTCGTTCATGATAATTTTATAATTTTTACAGGACAGGATTTAGTTAGTTGTTCTGTTTGTTGATAAATATTTTGGCTGATAGGCAATACAAACAAGTCTTTTTTTGCGGTTGCCTTTAATAAAGTTGCTTTGCCATCCTTAGTAGACATTCGCCATAGTTCCGGTTGCTGTTCAAAACAGAGCCCGCAACCAATGCATTTACTTCGATAGAAAATAATTTTAGTCATTGAGTGTTTCTAAAATTTTATAGAGTTTATCAAGGGCAGATACTTTTGTGCTTATAGGAAAAGTTATTTTATCTCCCTTTACAGCAATATCGCCCACAACGCCATTTACTGTAAGGTTTTCAATTTTTTCCTGTACAAAACCAATTGTTGGACCAGAGATCATTAATAAATCACCGTTTTTAATATTGCCAGATTCAATTACAAATTCGCCCACTGCAATTTTGGGATAATATCTGCTGCCCTTTCCTACGTATATTTTCTTTTGTGTGGCAGCAGATCCCGGCTGTGCTGTCCATTCCCCCATTTTGCGTCCTAAATAATAGCCTTCCCAAAAACCACGATTATACACCGTTGATAATCGCTTCATCCAATCGTTGATTTTCTCTTGTGTATAATTGTTATTTTTAATTGCCTCCAATGCTTCCCTATAACACTGCGTTACCACAAAAACATAATCGGCCCCTTTACTTCTTCCCTCTATTTTCAATACATTAACCCCGCTCTTTATTACCTGGTTCAGTATGTTGATGCTGCACAAATCTTTGGGCGACATGATATATTCATTATCTACCAGTAAAGCTTCGTTGGTTTCTGTATCAATTACTTTATAAGGCCGGCGGCAGTTTTGCACACATGCGCCCCTGTTGGCAGATGCATTTTGAGCATGTAAGCTCAAATAACATTTGCCGGAAATGGCCATACACAATGCCCCATGCACAAATATTTCTATTTTAATTAATTCACCGGAAACTCCTTTAATCTTTTTCCTTATAATTTCTTTGCTTATATGTTCTACCTGTTTTAACGTAAGCTCCCGGGCCAGCACAACCACATCAGAAAACCTGGCATAAAACTGAACGGCTTCTATATTACTTATGTTGGCTTGTGTAGAAATATGAAGGGGAATATTTAGCTGGTTGCAATATTCAATCACAGCAAAATCTGATGCAATCACCGCATCTATTCCCTGCTTTTTTACTTCCTTTAATATTTTTTGCAACAACTGCATATCATGTTCATACATCACCGTATTAAGCGTAATGCATGATTGTATGTTGGCCAATTTGCAAATGGCACTTACTTCTTTAATATCAGCTATGGAAAAAGATCCGGAAGAACGGGTTCTCATATTCAATTGCTCTACACCAAAGTAAATAGCATCTGCCCCGGCTTTAATAGCTGCCTGCAAACAATCAAATGAACCAACCGGCGACAACAATTCAATTTTTTTATTTTTCATATTCAACATCTCCAATTATTACTTTTTTCTTGCCGGCATATTTTCTCTTCTTAGTAATGCAGCTTTAAATTGTTTTTTTCTGATGCTGAAACAGGCTTTAATGCTATCACAGGTGAAGCTTTGCCATTTTCATCCAGTGCTACAAAACTGAAATATGCTTCGCTGATTAAATATTTTTTTCCATCCAAAACTTTTCTTGCATAAGACTGAACGAAAATTTCCATCGAAGAATTAAATGCCCTGGTTATTCTTGCACAGATGCTGATGATATCCCCCACTTTTGCAGCCGCATTAAAATCAACATGGTTAATAGAGGCTGTTACGCAAATTTTTCCTGAATGTGTTTGTGCACACACTGCAGCACCAATATCCATCCACTCTACCAAACGGCCTCCCTGCAAAATTCCCATAGGATTGGCATCATTGGGGCACACTACTTCTGTTTTAATAATTTCAGAATCGGAAGGATTTTTATAAAGGTTGATTTTCATTTTTTGATGGGTTTAAAAATTTGATATAACAGCGGCGGCGTTTATGTTGTACCGCATCAAAGTATTCCCATAAAGACTGAACTTTTGTATTCTGTTCCAGTTCGGGATTTGATTCTGCATATGCGATATTATTTCTGATATAGGACCTGTTCATTTGCAGCATCAACAATGCATTGGCTCCTTTTCCCTGCAAGTCTTTTCTTACAGCTACCAGGCACAAATCTGCGAGTGTATTTTTTTTCAATGCTTTTAAAAGATGTAAAAAACCAAATGGATAGAGGCTGCCATTTGCTTTTTGTAAGGCCACTGATAAAGAAGGCATCGTAATACCAAATGCGGCCAGCTCGCCATTCTTATCCAAAACA
>JBBRFX010000018.1:0-35853 GCA_038241275.1 Chitinophagales bacterium | reverse complement strand
AAAGAAGCCATTCAGCAGGCACTCGATGCCAACAAACAGGTGATTCTTTTTCAAAACAGGCGTGGCTACAATCCTTACCTGATATGCAGCAGTTGTGGTTATATACCGCAATGCACCCATTGTGATGTATCGCTTACCCTGCACAAGTATAGCAACAAATTGCATTGTCATTATTGTGGCAGCACTTATCCAAAATTAGTTACCTGCCCGGCATGTGGCAGCAATGATTGGCTGGAGAAAAATTTTGGTACAGAAAAAATTGAAGAACAACTGGAAGAAGATTTTTCAAAATATAAAATTGCCCGGATGGATGTGGACAGCGTGAGAGGCAAAACTGCTCATGATAACCTCATTCAATTATTTGAACAGAAGCGCATAGATATTTTAGTGGGCACACAAATGGTAGTAAAAGGATTAGACTTTGATCATGTGAGCCTGGTAGGAATATTAGATGCGGATGGATTGTTAAGTTTTGCAGATTTTCGTGCCAACGAAAGGGCTTTTCAATTAATGGAGCAGGTGAGTGGCAGGGCCGGAAGAAAACATGCGCAGGGGAAAGTGTTGATACAGGCGATGAATATTAAACATCCTGTGTTGGAACTGGTGCAACAACATGACTATGATAAATTTTATGGATTTGAAATTATTAACCGCAGGGAGTTTTTTTATCCACCTTATAGCAGGATTGTGATGCTTACTTTAAAACATAAGAATAAAGATATTGTATTGGCTGCGGCAGAAAAGCTGGCTTTTTTGCTGAGACAGGATCTGAAAGATTTTGTGGTAGGCCCTGCTGCGCCGATCATTGGACGCATCAGGAATTTATACCTGATGGAGATCATGCTTAAGTTGCCCAAAGAGCCGGGGATGAGCCTTACTTATAAAAAAGTAATTCGCAATCATATTAATTTAATGCAAACAGAAAAGGCTTTTAAATCGGTGCATGTGGTGGCAGATGTGGATGCTATGTGAGAAGGTAATGTTGAATGTTGAATGTTGAATTGGATAAAAATAATTTGTTAACAGGGCAAATATATTGTAATGAATTTACAGGAAAATATTTCACTTAAAAAATACAATACGTTTGGCATTGATGCCCTGGCAAAATATTTTGCCCCTTTTAATACAGTACCTGAACTGGAAGAAGCTATCGAATTTAACAAGCCTTCAAGCTTCAACCTTCAACCTTCAACCCTTATCCTGGGAGGTGGCAGTAATATCCTCTTTACCAAAAATTATGATGGGCTTGTTTTAAAAAATCAATTAACCGGCATAGAAAAAATTGATGAAGATGAAAACTATGTGTATGTAAAAGCAGGAGCAGGGGAGAGCTGGCACGAATTGGTTTTGTATTGCATCAACCATAACCTTGCAGGTATGGAAAATCTTTCATTAATTCCGGGTAGTGTGGGAGCGAGCCCTATGCAGAATATCGGCGCTTATGGTGTAGAGATAAAAGATGTATTTTTTTCGTTGGAGGCTTTCCATTTACAGGATAAAAAAATAATCAGCTTTAATAATTCCGATTGCGCATTTGGATACAGGGAAAGTGTTTTTAAAGAAAAATATAAAAACCAGTTTGTGATAACCAGTGTTACCTGCCGGCTCAATAAAAAGCCTGTATTTAATACTTCTTATGGTGCCATTGAAAAGGAACTTGAGCTGATGGGAGTTAAAGACATAAGCATACAAGCCATCTCGCAGGCAGTGATTAATATCCGCAGCAGTAAACTGCCAAACCCTGCAGAGATTGGCAATGCGGGTAGTTTTTTTAAAAATCCTGAAATTGCCAGCCACGAATTTCATAAATTGACAGGAATGTTTCCGGATATTGTTGGTTATGAATTACCCAATGGAAATGTAAAACTGGCTGCCGGCTGGATGATAGAGCAATGTGGCTGGAAAGGTTATCGTAAGGGAGATGCCGGCTGTTATACAAAGCAGGCATTGGTATTGGTAAATTATGGCAATGCAAGTGGCAATGAAATTTATGAACTTAGCGAACAGATCATCAATACTGTGAGTCAAAAATTTGGAGTATTGCTGAGCAGGGAGGTGAATGTGGTGTGAATGGGCAATAGGCAATAGGCAATAGGCAATAGGCAATAGGCAATGGGCAATGGGCAATGGGCAATGGGCAATGGGCAATGGGCAATGGGCAATGGGCAATGGGCAATAAAATGAAGAGCCTACAAAGTTATAGACTCTTCAACATCATAAATCATAATTCATAAATCATAATTCATAATTCATAAATCAGACATCATAAATCATAAATCAGACATCATAAATCATAAATCATAAATCATAAATCATAATTCATAAATCATAATTCATAAATCTAATTATAATCCTCTTCATTAAAATCCTCTTCACCAAAATGCTCGCTGCCCATATTAAGCATGCTTCCCATCAGGTCTTTAAATTCTATTTTTCCGTCTATTACTTTTTTGCTGATAAGGGAATGAGCAGATAAGCCATGCAAAACCAATTCCATTAATAAGGCTGTTTCTTTTTCATTGCCGGCATTAAAATATTTTTTTACCAATGCATGCAGGCCGGCTACTTTATACAGCATCTGAATTTTATCTTCATCTTTCGTTTCTAAAAAAAGATTGAGGCTGTTGCCATTATCAAACCATGTCAGTACTGCTTTATAAGGGCTTTCTTCTGCCTTTTCACTGGCTCTTTTTTTCTTGTAAGTTTCCGGGTTTGGAAAGTACTGTATAAACTGGTTGCGTATAGATCGCTCTACAAGGTTCACAGCTACCTGGTATGGCCCTTCCTGCTCGCCTTCGTATACCAATTCTATTTTACCGGTGATAGACGGTATGATGCCCGTAAGGTCGCTCAGCCATACCTGTGTATTTTTTTCTTCGTTAATGATAGCTCTTCTTTCTGCTGCGCTCACCGCATTTTCATAAGCGGCAATGGTAAGCCTTGCACTCACTCCACTCTTTTTATCTACCAGTTCACTGTCTCTTGCTTCAAAAGCTACCTGCTCTATCAATCGTTTGATCAAATCGCTTACGATTACTTTTTCTTTTTGTGCATCAATTATTTTGGCCTCCTGTTCTGTAATGCTCAATGCTGTATCAATGTTTTTTGGATAGTGGGTGAGTATCTGGCTTTCGATCCTGTCTTTTAGCGGAGTTACAATACTTCCCCTGTTGGTATAATCTTCGGGGTTGGCTGTAAATACAAACATTACGTCCAGGGGTAGCCGCAGTTTAAAACCTCTAATCTGAAGATCGCCTTCCTCTAAAATATTAAACAGCGATACCTGTATCCTCGCCTGCAGGTCGGGGAGTTCATTGATCACAAATATGCAGCGGTTGCTCCTTGGTATAATACCATAGTGCAATACATTTTCATCTGCAAAACTTAGTTTTAAATTGGCTGCTTTTATTGGATCAATATCACCAATCAAATCTGCCACACTCACATCCGGCGTAGCCAGTTTTTCGCCATATCTTTTGCTGCGGTGTAGCCATTCTATGGGCGTATCGTCTCCTTTTTCTTTAATCAGATCCACCGCATATTTAGAAATCGGTTTTAAAGGATCATCATTTACTTCACTGCCTGCTACAAAGGGAATGTATTCATCCAGCAACGCTGTCATTTGCCTTGCCATACGGGTTTTGGCTTGTCCACGCAAGCCGAGAAACAAAATATTGTGCCTGCTTAAAAGTGCTCTTTCTGTATCAGGGATAACACTGTCTTCATAACCCAATATGCCGGGGAAGGGATTTTCTTTTGCCGTAATTTTTTTTACCAGATTGTTTCGTATTTCATCTTTTATTGATGTGGAAACATAGCCGCTCTTTATTAACGCTCCTAAACTTTTAATTTTACTCGTATCCATTTTTATTTTTTATAAATCACTAAATTTTATTGATAATAATTAATGTCCTAAATAATATTTGTCTTCCTGATCGGGGTGTGTTTCATTTTATTTTACTTCGTAAAACAATTTAGGCCACAAAGCCACGAAGGCACAAAGAAAAAATGGTAAACCATTTTTGTGATTCCCGGTAATTCATAATATAAACCTCTTAATGCCATCCTTAATCAGGGGAACATTGAAATTCATTAAATACCCCAAACGTATTTTTGTTAATTTTAAATAACTTTTTAATTGTGCCAGCCATAAAGGATTTAATATATCTTTTGCTTTTAATTCGCATATTACCAACTCATCAACAAATACATCCAACTTCAATCCCTCATCAAAATATTTGTCATCATAATAAAAAGGTAGCTCAACTTGCCGTTTATATGCAATACCTTTCTTTTCCAGTTCGTAACAAAAGCAGGCTTCATAAATTTTCTAAAGCAAACCCGGACCTAATTCTTTATGTACTCTAAAGGCAGCATCTACAATTTGCTTACCTAAAAACTATTCCTTTTCTGATAATTGTGCATACATTAATTTTCGCTTTTAATTTCGAAGAAATAACCTTTGTTCCTTAGTGCCTTTGTGGTTATTATTTTATGCCAAAGGCATAAATCACAACCTTCTAAAAAAATCAATATACCGTTTTCCTCTTCCCACTTTCAAAATCCTTAAATATAAAAGCGCCCAACTTATCAAGAGAGGCAAAAAACGCTTTGCCATTATTTGTTTCAGTAAATTCCTGCACAAACTTTTGCAGGTAAGGATCGCTGGCTATCATAAACGTGGTAATAGGTATTTTTACTTTTTTGCATTGGGTGGCAAGGCTCATACAACGGTTCAATATTTTTCGGTCTACCCCAAAACTGTTTTTGTAATATTTTTTGCCCACTTTTAAACAGGTTGGTTTTCCATCAGTGATCATAAATATCTGTTTGTTGGGATTGCGCCTGCGCCTGAGGATGTCCATTGCCAGTTCCAGCCCTGCCACTGTGTTGGTATGGTACGGCCCCACCTGCAGGTAAGGCAAATCTTTTACTTCGATTGTCCAGGCATCGTTCCCAAACACCACAATATCTAAAGTGTCTTTGGGATACTTGGTTTGTATGAGTTCGCTCAAAGCCATCGCCACTTTTTTTGCCGGAGTTATTCGGTCTTCGCCATACAGGATCATAGAGTGGGAGATATCAATCATCAGCACAGTAGATGTTTGCGATTTAAAATCTGTTTCCCTGATTTCCAAATCATCCTCGTGCATTTTAAAACTATCTATGCCATGGTTGATCTGTGCATTGCGGATGCTTGATGTGAAATCTATCTGTTCCATAGTATCCCCAAACTGGAATGGCCTTGTTTCGGGATTGATCTCATCCCCGGCACCGGGTCTAAAAGTCTGGTGATTGCCTTGTTTTGTTTTCTTTAGTTTACCAAAAATCTCTTCCAGGCTTTTTTTGCGAATACCCTGTTCTGTTTTTGAACTTATCTTAATGGTGCCATTTTGTGCATCTTCATCTATATACCCTTTTTGTTTAAGTTCTTCCAGGAAATCGCCGATGCCATACTTATCATCGGTTAATTTATATTCCTTGTCCAGCTCATTCATCCATTGCATAGCTTCATTAAAGTCGCCGCTGGTGTGCGTGAGTATTTGTAAAAAAAGATCCAGCAGTTGCTCAAATTTTGATTTGGCATTTTGCGAAGGATCGTATTTTGAAAAATTAAACCCAATCATTTTATTTATGATTTATGATATATGATTTTTGATTTATGAAGAGTCTAATACTTTGAAGGCCCTATAACTTCTTGAATTTCTTAAAACCCTTAAACGCTTTAAACGTCTTAAACGATTTAAACCTCTTGAACCTTTGAAACCTCTTGAACCCCCTCTTCACAAAATACGTAACAAATTATCCCTCCGTTTGGTTTGTTTGTTAAATAAAAAAGACCTGGTGATTAACCAGGCCTTTTATTTAATATAAATTTAATTTGTTGTTATTGGCTATCTGCCGGTAGTGCCGGTTGTGTTTTAATAGTGCCGGTACTTTCAGGATTTTGTGCAGGTGGCGTTTTATATTGCTGCTCCAGTCCCATCAAACCTCTCAACAGGTTTCCGTTTCTTTCTTCCTCGTAGCTTAATGCATACCGTTTATTTTCTGAAAGATTTTCGTAATAGGAAGCCTGTTGCTCTATATCCTTGCGTAATATTTTATTTATTTTATCTGCCAATGCTATATCACCTGATTTATAGGCAGCATACAAAAATTGCAATGATATCTGGTTGTGCTGCTGGCTGCGGCTTACCATACCATAACCAAAATTTTCCTGCAGCATCATGGTATCACACTTGTGTAAAAGCTGGCTGGCTTCCTTAGTTCTGCCGGCATCTGCAAGGCTGGATGCAGCCTGGGCATAAGCAAGGCGAATAGAATTAAGGTGCCTGCGGTTTTCTTCATCATAATATACACCCGGCTTATTGGCATTGCCAAATGCAAATTTGTTCATCAGTTTGTCAAATATCCAATCCTGGTTCACAGCTCCTTCCTTGCTCAATACAGGTACCAGCCTGTATGTAAGGCCATCCTGGCGCAGGTAATTCTGAAAGCCCAACTCACCATAGGGCGAAGTGAAATAGATAGGGCGTTTCCACTTGTTGGCAGCAATGATATTTAAAATAGCGGCATCGTTTTTATACAACACAGATTTTGGAATCTCAAACTGCAATGCACTCACTACGCTGTCATTGGCATTTACGGTACCGTTTTGTCTTACCAGGTTTATATCCACCGGCACGCTAACTCTTTTGCTGGGGAATACATTTAATAAACTTCCATCTCTGCCGTTTTCTGCTTTGGCCGGATCATCACTTCCTGCCCAGTCTTTCATCATGGTATACAAATCCATGAACTGGTTGGGATCTATACCGGCTTTGGGTGCATTATAAACGATGTCTCTGTTAGAGCCTTCAATTTGTGCTGCGGTCCAGATGGGGTCAATAGGATCGCTGTCGTTCAATTTATAACGAAGCTGGTTGATATACCAGTCTGTTCCCAATAAACTGCTGTTGATTACACGAATATCTTTTCTTACACCCTGCACTTCCTGTGCATACCATAATGGGTAAGTATCATTATCGCCAAAAGAAATAACGATAGCATTGGGGGCACAGCTTTCCAGGTAATTTTTTGCAAGATCCGGTGCCAGTGTTTTGTTGCTCCTGTCGTGATCGTCCCATCCCTGGCTACCCATTATAACAGGCACCAGTAAGAGGCAAATGATTCCTGCAATATACCCGGATGTGCGCAGACTTTTTACTGCAGGCAACAACAAATCCCTTACATATAAAACGCCGATGCCTATCCAGAAAGCAAATGCATAGAAGGAACCCACAAAAGCATAATCCCTTTCACGTGGCTGATTGCCGGCCTGGTTTAGGTAAAATACAATAGCAAGACCGGTAAAGAAAAACAACAGGCCCACCACCAATGCATCCTTACCATCTTTTTTAATATGGTATACCAGTCCCAATAATCCTAAAATAAAAGGAAGGGCAAAATAACTGTTGTTTGCTTTATTGTTTTTTAAACTATCGGGTAACCTGTTTTGATCGCCCAGGCGAAGATTGTCATAAAAGCCAATGCCTGTTTTCCAGTTGCCATCTCTTACATTATCCATATGCACACCCTGCACATCATTTTGTTTGCCGGCAAAGTTCCACATAAAATAACGCCAGTACATCCAGTTTACCTGGTAGCTCAGGGCAAAGCCAATGTTTTCTGCCATGGTAGGTTTACGTTCCCAGTTACCTTCTTTGTCTTTGCTGATGCCTGCCCAGTTGGCATAATAATCTGCATGGCCCTGGTCGTTGCTCTGATCCCACATGCGTGGAAAAAGATGTTTGTCCTGTGGCGCATAAACATAAGATACTTTGCGGCCGTTCTTTTCGTATCTGCCGTTAGATTTTATATAAGTTTCCTGTACATCTGTGTCAATAATTTCTGCAGTAAAATCCTGTCCGTATAAAATGGGCCAATCGCCATATTGTTCACGGCTTACATATCCAACCAGGTTTACCGGGTTATCTACATTAAACATATCTACACTGGTATCGGCATTACTGCGAATTAAAGTGGTGAAATAGGTAGAGTATCCCAACAGCATAAAGGAAAAACACCATAGGCCCAGTTTAAGAAAGTTCCAGTTGTTTTTATCGGCTATGCGAAGCCCGAAATAAATCAGTACCGCAAGCAGCACAAAGAAAAATCCAAAACCACTAAAGAAAGGCAGGCCAAAACTGTTTACGAATAAAATATCCATATTGCCTGCACTTTTAATGCTCCATTGTATTACTGCTTTTTGTACCACACCGGTAATGACACAGCCTATAATAAAAGCAAAGAAAGTTCCCCAGTTGGTGGCTTTATATCTCCTGTAATAATAAATAACAACCATTGCAGGAATGGTAAGAATATTTAATAAATGGACACCAATAGAAAGGCCCATCATAAAGAATATTAAAATGATCCAGCGGTCGGCTCTTGTAAAGTGGCCGTTGATACCCTGTTCCTGTTCTTCTGCCACTGCCTGGTCCCATTTGAGCATGGCCCAAAAAACGACTGCAGTAAAAAAAGAAGATAAGGCATACACTTCTGCTTCTACAGCACTGTACCAAAATGAATCAGAGAAAGTATAAGCCAATGCGCCCACTACACCTGCAGCCATAATACCAACCATCTTATCGTTGGTTAATGCTGTGCCATCTTTTTGCACAATCTTTTTAGCAAAATGGGTAATACTCCAGAATAAAAATAAAATGGTGAAACCACTGGCCAGCGCACTCATCAGGTTAATACCGGTAGCAGCATTCATCGGGTCGAATGGTGCCATAAATAAACGGCCCATTAATACAAACAGCGGTGCTCCGGGCGGATGCGGTATCTGCAGTTTATAAGCACTGGAAGCAAACTCGCCGGTGTCCCAAAAACTGCCGGTGGCTTCCATTGTCATAATGTACACAGCACAGGCAATCAAACAAATAGCCCAGCCGGTAATGTTGTTGATACGTTTAAAATTCATATGTTGTTAGTTATAAGTGGGCAAATATAATGATGTTTACTTTTGGGGAGACATCACTCCATCTTTTTTACTTTTATTTAGCCACAAATTAACCAATTGATACAAATGTGCTTTTCCATCACTCCCACCCGGCCCGCACGGCAAAAAGGTATCATATTATATTTGCAATATGAAGAAGGCCTTTATTCAATTACATATTGCTGTTTTTTTAGCCGGGTTCACAGCCATATTGGGTAAGCTCATATTATTAAATGAAGGCATGTTGGTTTGGTACCGCATCTTATTAACGGTAGTGGTGCTGGGGGTTTGGATGTTTTATAAAAAACAATTGCAACTGATACCCGGTAGGGATATGCTAAAAATTGCCGGGGTAGGGTTAATCCTTTCCCTGCATTGGGTAACTTTTTATGGCAGTGTAAAATATGCGAATGTATCGGTGGCCCTGGTATGTTTTTCGGCCACCGGTTTTTTTACTGCTTTGTTAGAACCATTATTGCTCCGCAAAAAAATAGTGTGGGCAGAGTTAGGGCTTGGCTTGATGGCCATATCCGGTATTTATATCATTTTTGATTTTCATCCGCAGTATAAAACAGGTATTTTGTTTGGGATATTATCTGCTATGGGCAGTGCCATATTTCCCATCATGAACAAACAACTGCTGTTGCGCTATAGCCCCAAAACCCTTACCCTGTATGAAATGGGCGGCGGGTTATTATTGCTGAGTGCTATTCTTCCTTTTTATCTCACCCATTTTCCGGCCAGCTATTTTTTACCTACCAGCCAGGATTGGGGATGGCTGATAATATTGGCGGTAATATGCACGGTCATCAGTTTTGACCTGCAGTTAAATGCCCTTAAAAAAATATCTGCCTTTACGGCCAATCTTACTTACAACCTGGAGCCTGTATATGGGATTATTTTAGCCTTCATCTTTTTTGGCGAAAGCAAATTGCTGAACCCTGGTTTTTACCTGGGCCTGGCGTTTATAATACTGGCGATTGTGTTGCAGATGGTAAGTGTGATGTGGAAATTAAAAATTAAAAAGTAAAAATTAAAAAGTAAAAATTGAAAATTAAAAATTGAAAATTAGGATTCTGGTAAGACGTGAAGGCGCCATACAAAATTCGATATTCGCAATTCAAATGCCATTGCGCCGAGAAGAAGACATTCGTCATTCGTAATTATTTCAACGTTTTTATCAGCTCCTCATTCATTTTCACATAATCATCATTCTTTGCTTCCCTAGCCAGGGCCAAAGATTTTTTAGCACTTGCCATAGCAGCCGTTTTGTTACCTGCTTCTTTTTCTATTCTTGCTGTATACAGCCATATCCAAAAGGCTTTGGGATTTTCTTCCACTGCTTTGCCTGCATACTCCAACGCCTTGCTGATATTTTTATCGTATTCAGTATAGAATTGTGCCGCCTCAAAATAGGGTTTCTTTGCTGATTTTAAACCTGCTTCTATTTGGTTACGTATCCGTTCTTTGATGGTAGCATGAATAGGAATAACAATGGCTGTTTTTTCCCACATGATATGCAACTCACAGCTCTCCGGTTTTATTTCTGCAAACTGCATGGTAAAATTTTCCAGCTTATCTTTTATTTTAATGGGTTCTATTCTAAACCTCATCACATCTTCCGATTCTTTATATCCATCAATGCCCCAGTTGCTGATTCCTTTGTTTAAGATTATTTCCCAGCTTTCGTTTCCGGGCACTGTGTAAAGGGCATAAGAACCTGTATCAATTTTTTTACCTTTTATTTCTACCACATCTGTAAACTTTATAATGGTGGCACTATTGGCACCGGTGCGCCATAACTTATTCATGGGTACCAGGTCGCCAAATACTTTTCTTCCTTTGGCAGCCGGCCTGCTGTATTTAACTTCTATACTGCCCAATGCAAAATCCTGCTGAATGGTTTGGCCGGGAGATGGTGCGGGCATTTTTACCTGTGCATACATTGTAGAGGCAAGCAGTAAAGTAACAACTGGCAGGGTGATTTTTTTCATTGTAATATTTTTTGTGTGAATCATCAGCAACTTTTGATAAAGTGTTTTGTTAAGTGGCGCTGAAAAATATTTTTACGGTTTGATAAAACAGCCTGTTGTTAAGCGCTGCTATCAGTGGGTTTTGTTGCAATGTTTCAGAATAACCCTGCAGGCCAAGCAGCCCGGCAGCATTTCCTTTGTTGATGGCAATTTCCAGGTATCCTGCACTATTAAAGTGCGCCAGTTTTTCGCCCTCCGGCACATCAGCATAGGTTTCACTTATCTTATCAATCTTTTCGTCCCTCATAAACACAATAGAAAAACTCCTGCCTTTGCGTTGTTCTTCAAAATCGTCTTTATGAATATTAATAATTACATTTTCAAAATTATCAATAAAGATAATTTGTCCCTCTATCCAGTCTGATCCCAGCAGGGGCCTTAAAGGATTTTTTACTTTTATAGAAACGGAGGCGTCGCCTATTTCTTCCGGTTGTTCTCCCTGCAAAATCCTGTTAAAAGCTTTAGCAAAAACAGTTACGCAGTATAAGGTATTTTTTTGTTGCGATTGTTCCAGTGCCAGTGCCACCACTTTTTGCGGTGCTTCTTCCAGTATCATGGTGATGAGGCCATTGTCGGCGCAGCCAATATATTGCCCGTCGTGTTCTACCAGTAAGAGATGTTCGGGTTTTTCATCAAATAAATTAACCAATATTAAATGAAAACTTCCTTTGGGAAAATTACGGATAGCATTGCGGCACACATAAGCTGCCTGCGGATAATTAAAAGGAGATAAAAGGTGAGTGATGTCTATGATATTAAAATCACTGTTAGCAATCAACAACTGGCCCTTAATAGCGCCCGGCATAAAATCGTGCACACCGATATCGCTGGTAAGGGTTAATAATGGCATCGTATGGTTAAAAAATTTAAGTTAATTGAAGGGCTGATGGTTGATAATATATTTTCTATTACCGTACTAACATCATTTCACCAGTTTGCCATCTTTAAAGAAAAAGTTTTTTGTAAGCCTGTCTGTAAGGCCCGGAAAAAATTTATTAAAAAAAACGGTTTGTTTGCCTTTAAAAGTAAGTACCAGGGTTCTTTTCTTTTTTTCGATGGCCTTAATAATATGTCCTGCACAATCTGGTGCACTCATTAGCAACGATTCATTTAACGGGCTTTCTCCCTGTGCCTTTGATTGCGCATTTAAAGCGGCATTGCGGATATTGCTTCTTGTAAACCCGGGGCATACCCACATCACATTCACTCCATCATCCATCAATTCTGTGCGTATAGATTCCAGCCATCCATTAAGGGCAAACTTACTGGCGCTGTAACCACTCCTGCCAGGCAGGCCACGATATCCTGCAATAGAAGATATGCCCACGATGGTACCTTTTCTTTCTATGATAGAAGTTAAGGCCAGCTTGGTACAATACACCGTACCAAAATAATTAATATCCATTACTTTTTTAAAAACATCCAGTTCGGCATCCTTTAATAAAGTGCGCATAGAGATACCGGCATTATTGATGAGGATATCTATGCCCCCAAATTGTTTGATGGTGGATGCAATAAAAAGCTTGCAATCATTTAAATTACTCACATCTGCCACTATGCAATGCAGCGGTTTGGTAGAATGGCGAATTTGCAGGTCGTATAATTTGTCCTGGTTGCGGGCGCAGGTAGCCACTTTAGCACCCATGGGAAGGAGCAGCTCTATAAGTGCTTTGCCTATACCATCGCTGCCTCCGGTTATAGCCACTACTTTGTTCTTAAAAAATTCGCTCATGTAAAAGATATTATTGGCAAAAATAGGTGCAATATTTTGCTGTTCACCAACTAATGGCGATTTAAATTGAGAAAAATAAAAAAAAACTTTTCTAAAATAATTTTTTCCAAACTCTTTTTGCCCTACATTTGCACTCCAATAAAAAAAGAATCAAACGATTCTTAAGTTCAGTTGGTAGAGCATCCCGATTTTATCGGGAGGGTGCTGGGTTGAGAAAATAAATAGTTCTTTAATTGAAATAATGATTCTGTAGCTCAGTTGGTAGAGCATCCCGATTTTATCGGGAGGGTGCTGGGTTCAGAAAATAAATAGTTCTTTAATTAAAATAATGATTCTGTAGCTCAGTTGGTAGAGCAATACACTTTTAATGTATGGGTCCTGGGTTCGAGTCCCAGCGGGATCACAAAGGTTGTCACAAATGGCAGCCTTTTTTTATGCCTTGTACTTACATACTATATTCAGAGAAGCTTGATAAGTTTTATGTGGGCGCCTGCACAGATCTGGAGCGGCGCTTGTACGAACACAACATCGGCCATTCTAAATTTACTTCACCAGGAGTGCCATGGGTTCTTTGTTACCAGGAAGATTTTGAAACCCTGGCTGAAGCCAAGAAAAGAGAAGCCTACATTAAGAAACAAAAGTCCCGCAAATACATCCAACAGTTAATTAAACGCTAGTTGGTAGTGCATCCCGATTTTATCGGGAGGGTCCTGGGTTCGAGTCCCAGCGGGATCACAAAAAAGCCTCAACTTTTTAGTTGAGGCTTTTTCTTTATAGCCCTTGCTTCCAAAAAGCAAAATCCATTACCGGTGGGTAAGCTGGTTTTTATTTGCTGCTGCATACCTTTAGTAAAACATTCATTTTCTTCCAGCCTTTTTCCTGATAAATGTATCTGTTGTTTTTTTTAGTTTGATATGCAGGAAGGTTATTTTAATAAAATAATATCAGTTATTTATTATATGAAGTAGAGGCCTGTATTACGTATCAATCATTTTAGTAACATATTTAACTGGTACTTTTTTTCATTAATTTTACTTGCAAACGTTTTAGGAGGCATTTTAAAACCTTGCTAATTGCCGGTTATAAAAGTTAGCAATACAACAGAACTATTATGGATGCAGTTTTTCTGCTACCCATTTTAAATCAATAAATATAATTTGTGAAAGTACCGCCAACAAGTTCCAATATTGTTCCGGATTTACAGATCCCGGCTTTTGAATTATCGGCATATTTTGAAATTACGCCCGACCTTGTTTGTATAGCGAGCAAAGAAGGATATTTTAAAAAGGTAAACCCTGCCGTTATTAATTTACTGGAATATACAGAGGAGGAATTATTTGCCAGGCCTATTAATACTTTTATATACCAGGAAGATAAAGTGGAAACCCATCGAACCAGGGAAGAGCTGCTAAAGGGCGAAATGTTGCTGAATTTTACCAACCGGTATATTACTAAGTCGGGCAAGATAGTGTGGCTGGAATGGACTTCCATCTATTTTGCAGAAAACCAAATTGTTTTTGCAATCGCAAAAAATATTACCGAAAGAAAAAGAATAGAAAACGAAATAGAAGAAAAGTATAATAAGTTTAAAAGCCTGGCTACGCATTTTAAAAAAAGTATAGAGAAAGACCGTAAATTTTTGGCTTATGAATTACATGAGGAACTGGCACAACTGGCTTCTGCGGTAAAAATGGAACTTGATATGATTCCAATCAGTGTGGCCAATTTAACGGAGGCAGCAAGGAGCAAAATTGAATATGCCGGTATGATGGCTGAATTGCTCATGAAAACCATACAGCGAATATCATTTTCCATTAGCCCTGCTATGTTGGATGAGTTTGGCTTAAATGCAACGCTGGAATGGCTTTGCAAGGAATTTGCTGTTTTAAACGGCATTCCCTGTTTTTTTGAAAGTGACTATGATGATCATGGTTTATCACACGAAATAAAAACCGACTTTTTTAGAATCTGCCAGGAGTCGCTTACCAATGCCATGTATCATGCCCAGGCCAGTAAGGTTAATATCAGCATTAAAGAAACCGATAACAAAATAATTCTTTGTATTGCAGATGATGGGAAAGGCTTTGATATCAACCAACAAAAAAAGGCTGCAGGTCTAACAAGTATGAGGGAATTGGCCACTTCTATTAACTGTGAGTTGACGATACAAAGTAAAATTGGAAAAGGAACAATCGTAAGTTTGACAGTACAGAAATAAGGGTGATTGAAAAAGGAGTACTTACTTATTCAGGCAGGTTTAAACAATCTCTGATAAAAAAATAGCCCCTCCGTAGAAACGGAGCGGCCTTTTCGATTGCTTGCCATATGTAAAATTCTTGAATTTTTTTTTTAAACTATTTTCTTCTTATCTTGCCAGCCGATTGATTCTTTTGGCCTTTTCACTGCCTGCCTTTTTTCTTCGATTGCCTGCCTTTTGTAATTCCTTTTTGTTTGATAAATCAAAAGTAGTTCGAACTGTGTCAGCAATAAAATCATCTTATTGCGGCAATTGGAATGCTAAAGTCTTTTTTTCTACATCCAAACCCTTTGTGGTAAAGCATTACATGAAATAATAGATATGATACCCAAACGTTGTTTTAACCTTTTCATTATATTTTCTTTAACAGAGTAACAGGGTATTTGATAAGTGAAATGCTTTCTTTTTCAAATTAGTGCGGATGTAGCTTTTTGACCGGTCAATATTTTGGAGATTGATTTGGCAGCACGTGATATATAAAAAAAATAGCCCCTCCGTAGAAACGGAGCGGCCTTTTCGATTGCTTGCCATATGTAAAATTCTTAGACTATTTTTTTTGAAAACCTTTTTTCTGCTTATCTTGCCATTCGATTGTTTATTTCGGCCTTTTTATTGCCTGCCTTTTTTCTTCGATTGCTTGCCGTTTGTAATTCCTGTTTGTTTGATAAATCAAAAGTAATACCTGTCAGCGTATGATAAAAATCATCTTATGGCAATATCCCGTATGCTAAAAACAGTTTTAGTTTTACGAAAACTTACATGGTACTGCATTTCAGAATAAAATAGTTACGATGCCCAACCGATCTACCGATATTGTTTTTCAACTAATTCGCTCTCTTCAGAAGTCGGAAAAGCGCAATTTTAAGCTTTATATCAAACGTAACTCCAGTAATGAAGACCTTAAGATCATCGAATTATTTGATGCAATTGATAAATTGGCAGATTATGATGAAGTACAACTGCTCAAAAAACTGACTTCCATAAAAAAGCAGCAACTGTCTAATACAAAGGCGCATTTATACAAACAGATACTGGCCAGCCTGCGGCTATTAAAAAGTGCAGAAAGTATAGACCTGCAATTGCATGAGCAATTGGAGTATGCCCGCATTTTATACAATAAGGGCCTGTACCTGCAGAGCCTTAAAATTCTTGAAAAAGCCAAAGAACTGGCACTGACCTATAATCAGGATAGTTTTTTGCAACAGGTAATTTCGCTGGAGAAAAAAATTGAAACGCTGCATATTACCCGCAGTATGCAAAACAGGGCAGAGATACTTACCAACGAGGCTACAGAAGTAAATGAACGCCGCAGAATGATAACCGGCCTTAGTAATCTTGCACTAAAATTATACAGTTGGTATGTGCAAAACGGGCATGCCCGGGATGAAGATGATGAGAAGCATATAAAAAAATATTTCAAAGAAAACCTTCCGGCCACCGCCAATAAACAAACCGGGTTTTACGACCGGCTGTACCTGTACCAGAGCTATTGCTGGTTTGCATTTATCCGCCAGGATTTTTTAATGTATTATCGCTATACTCAAAAATGGGTAAATCTTTTTGATGAATACCCGCTTATGACAGGAGTAGAAACGAGTCATTATATTAAGGGCATGCACAATTTAATGAATGCCCATTTTGATCTTCGCAACTACCAAAAACTGGCGCTCACTTTAAAAGTATTTCAAAAATTTGCAGAAACGGATATTGTAACACAGCACGACAATAACCGCATTCAAACATTTGTTTATATCAACAGTGCCAAGCTTAACCTGCAAATGAGTGTAGGTAATTTTAAGGAAGGATTAATGTTGGTTCCCAACCTGGAAGAAAACCTGGATGAATACAGTCTATACCTGGACAGGCACCGGATCCTGGTATTTAATTACAAGATTGCCACGCTTCATTTTGGGGCAGGTAATTATGAAAAATGTGTAGACTACTTACGGAAAATTATCAACGATCATGTGGACCTGAGGAGTGACCTGCAATGTTATGCCCGTGTATTACATTTAATGGCTCATTACGAATTGGGCAATACTGATATCATTGATCATCTTATAAAATCGGTGTATCGTTTTATGGCCAAGATGAACAATCTTACGGTGATAGAAGAGGAAATGTTTAAGTTTTTGCGTAAATCATTTCATGTGCCAAGGCAGAGCTTAAAACCCGAACTGGAAAAGTTTTTAAATGCCATTAAGAAATTTGAGAAAAGCCGTTTTGAAACCCGTGCATTTGCTTACCTGGATATTATTTCGTGGGTGGAAAGTAAGTTGTATGAAAAACCAATGAGCCAGATCATCAGGGATAAATACCTGGCCAGCAGCCGGCGCTTATCTTATGGTATGTTATAGTAGCATCAGTCCGCATCCACGGATATCACTGTTATCAAGCCTGCCCAATACTTCAAAGGATCCATCTGCATACAATTTACCTACATCATCTGTGGCTAAAAAGGCACAACTGTACAAATTTGCCAGGTCTATGATGTTGATAACGCCGCTTACTAAAGCTGTATTCATTTTATGATTACTCATCACATTGAAGGGATCATCTTCTGCACGAATCAGCACTTTCATCCATGGGGGCGTATTAAAACGGCCATGGCCAAATGAATAAGCCTGCGATAATAATTCCGTCATGCCATATTCTGAATGTATTTCGGTGAGGCCTAAACGCTCTTTAAGTATGGCATGCACTTCTTCTCTTGTCAATTCTTCTCTACGGCCTTTCATGCCGCCTGTTTCCATTACAACGGTATGTTGCAGGTGAAGCGGATATTTTTCTGCAAAATCAAGCAGGGCATAAGTTATACCAATTAGTAAAGTGGGTATATGGGCAGCTTCATTTTGCAACAGGGTTTGATGAAGTTTTTCGTTGTCATATAAATAAAAGCCACCTGCCTCATTGCCTGATTCCTTTATCCATTCATTTACCATATACACCAGTGAGGAACTGCCTCTTTCCAGGTAAGATGGAAGCAGGCCAATGATACAGCGGTTTTTGATATCGCCATAAAAAAATTGAAACGCATTTTTAAAACTTTCTTCATACAGCGAAATTTTTTTTACCCTGTGCCTGCTGTTAACAGACCCGGTAGTGCCGCTGCTTTCAAAGATTATTTCCGGATCAAAGCTTGTGCTGCCAATATCTTTTGATTTAAAAAACTGGATGGGCAAAAAAGGAATTTGCTCCACACAGGTTACATCCCCGGGAAGGATTTTAAGCGAAGTACAAAAATGCTGGTAAATCTTGTTGTGATGGTATTGAAATGAAAAAACTTTTAAAGCCAGTGATTCAAATGCAGCATTGTTTACCTGAAAGATCTCTTTTTCTATATCGTGGCCCGGGCTTATCATTATAGGTGCAAATTTGGGAAAAATAAGTTAATTTAAACAGGCTATACTTAAACAAATATAAAAAGGGCAACGCTTACCATGATTATATGAGCAGGGTTCATTAAATTTGAAAACAATTTACACATATGAGAAACACATTATTTATTGTTTGCCTTTTGTTTGTTTTTAGTGCGTGCAAAAAAGACAAGTTTACAACCGTGCCACAAATTAAGTTTGTAAACTTAACACCTGATAGAGCATCGTCTGATATCCTTATTACTCAAAAAGAGTTTGCTCCCAAATTAATTTTTAAAATAACAGATGCTGAGGGTGATTTTGGCAGCACTTCGCCCGATGATAGTTCAATGATATACGTAAAACATTTATTGACTAATAATATTGATTCTTTTCGTTTTCCAAATCTGCAGGCAGCCACAAAAAAAGATTTTAATGCAGAGATTACCATCAATCTTTTTGCTGCCCTTGAATGTTACAGTCCCGGTCCTGCAAGGCCAAGAACGGATACTGTTTTTTACGAGTTTTATGTGAAGGATGCCAAAAAAAATAAAAGCAATATTGTAAGAACAGAAAAACCACTTTACTATCGTTGCCTGTAATGCGTTGGCTTCATTTCATCTTATCTCATTCTATTTTTGTTTCACTTTGTGCAGTTGCACTTTGTTACCAAACTTTTACCTTATTGCATATTCAGCCAGGTTGGCTTTTGTATGCTTTTGTATTTTTTTCTACACTCAGCAGTTATAATTTTTACTGGTTCCTCAGCAAATATAGTTTTGGCATCCGTGCCGGTTTTTTATCTTTTTTAATAAAAAACCGCAACTATGTATTTATCTTTTGCGGCGCAGGTTCCGGTATGTTGGTTTGCTTATACTATGTCCCAAACATTCAGCAACATGTGGCTATAGCTGTTTTGCTCACCTTGCTTTACTCTATGCCATTATGGCCTTTTAAATGGGCGAAATATCTAAGAAGGGTGGGAGTATTAAAAACCATTTTGTTGGCTTTTACCTGGGCCTATGTAACTGTTATTATTCCTGCAGCAACTGTTTTGCATACACAAACCTTTGCAGTGATCAGCTTAATGATCGCCCGGTTTTTTTTCGTGGGAATGCTTTGTGTGATATTTGATACAAGGGATATTAAACTGGATAAGCTGTATGCACTGCGTAGCCTGGCAACTGATGTGAGCACGGTTACATTAAAAAATATTATGCTGCTGTCTTTTATTATTTATGTGGCGGCAGGGTTACTGGTGCGTTATCATTTTTCTGATAACTTTCAACTTTTTGCCTTTATAATTACCGGCCTGGTAACAGGATGGGTTTACCTTTTATCTTTTAAGCCCCGTGGATATTTATTTTATTATTTTGGGGTAGATGGTTTGATGCTGTTTTCTGCCGGGGCTACCTTTGTAGCCAGCTTGTTTTAAAGAGCGTGGCCACCAATGGCATGAATAGCCACGAATAGCCACCAATGGCAAGAATTACACGAATGGGATGAATAGCCATGAATGGCACAAATTACACGAATAAAAATATTTACCCAAACCCTTACCCTCCTTTATTGAGTAAACCAATAACCGATCATACGGTGAATCATCAAATCAGCAATTAATCAATCCCATATTTTATTCTTAAATAAATACTCATTCATTTTAACCAACCTATTTTTATTAGTGTAATTACAGTAATGGTTGGCTCATCCTGAACTACATTAATTACTTTTGCAAAAGAAAAAAATACCAGCATGGCTAAAACAACAAAAAAGAAATCGCTTTTAACAAATGAGTCTTATGAATTTTTAAAAGGATATGTAAACAATCCATCACCTACCGGTTTTGAAAGCAATGGACAAAAGTTGTGGATGAGTTACCTAAAGCCTTATGTAAATGAATTTTTTACAGATCCTTACGGTACTGCAGTAGCTGTAATCAATCCAACAGCTACATTTAAAGTAGTGATAGAGGCCCATGCTGATGAGATCAGTTGGTTTGTAAATTATATAACGCCCGAGGGACTGATATACCTGAAACGCAACGGAGGGGTAGATCATCAGATTGCTCCCAGCATGCGGGTAAATATTCACGGAAAAAAAGGTATTGTAAAAGCTGTTTTTGGATGGCCCGCAATTCATACAAGGCAAAATACTCCAGATACTAAAGAAACAGCCCCAAAAGTAGATAACCTGTTTTTGGATTGTGGTGCACGCAACAAAAAAGAAGTAGAGGCATTGGGTATTCATATTGGAGCGGTGGCTACTTATGAAGACGGGTACGAGGAGCTGGCATACGATTTTTTAATAGCCCGTGCATTTGATAACCGCATCGGCGGTTTTATGATTGCCGAAGTAGCAAGGCTGTTAAAAGAAAATAAAAAGAAACTTCCTTTTGGATTATACATTGTAAATGCGGTGCAGGAAGAAATTGGTTTGCGTGGTGCAGAAATGATTGCCCGCAGGATAAAACCCGATGTGGCAATTATTACAGATGTTACCCACGACAGCAGCACCCCCATGATTAGTAAAATTATTGAAGGTGATTGTGTATGTGGTAAAGGTCCATCCCTTTGTTATGGGCCGGCAGTGCATAACAAACTGCTGGATTTTGTTTTAAAAACTGCAGACAAAAGTGGAATACCTTACCAGTTAAGAGCTGTGAGCCGCAGCACCGGTACAGATACTGAATCTTTTGCCTATGCCAATGACGGATGTCCTTCAGTACTCATATCTATACCGCTGCGATACATGCATACTACGGTAGAAATGTTGCACAAGGATGATATCGAAAATACGGTGAAGCTTATGTACGATACACTTGTTACCCTTACGCCAAAAACAAACCTTAGTTATTTCTAAAGATCCTCTATAAATGATGCTGATGCCTGAATTGGGGACCTGTTATAAAAACGTAATTTTTTTTATTAGTTGATTTACTATTATGGAAGATAGATTTAGCAAATATTTTCAACTCAGTTTTAACTTGTTTTTTACCTTCCTGGGTTTTATACTGTCTTTGCTGATATTGATGCTGGGATTAAAATACATGTTTCGCATACTGGATTATATTCCATGGTTTGTGTACGTGTATATGTTGTTTATTATTATTGTTCCAGCCAGCTTGTTTATCAGCATTTTTGTCATTTATTTTAAACGAACCGCTTCACATCCTTCTGCAGGGGTAAGGATTATTTCAAAAAGTATTTTTGTGCTTGCCCTTATTTTATGGGCTGCCGCATTTATAATGGATATGGTTACATTTTTTAAAAACGGTTCCAGGGAAATAAGTAATTATTATAGTTACAATATTTTTTTATTGGCAGCAAGCGTGGCCACTATTTTTTTAATAGGTGTTGTGCAGGCATTGAGTACCACTAAGGAAAAAGACTGGATAGAAAAGAGAAAAGAGCGTGGGTTGGAAAGCTAAATTTTTACAACTATTATGTGGTTAACTTATATAAAAAATCCCCCTGAGGAATCAGGGGGATTATTTTTTAACCCTTAAAACAACCAACATGAAATCAGTTGAATAATCTAAATACGTATTGAGGACAGTAATAGTTTGGACTAAATTGTAAAATAAATGTTAAAGGAAATTCCTTTTACACTTTCATGACAAATCAGCATTAAGTAAGGGCAATATCCAATACCTGCTGCATGGTTTTTACATAATGAAATTTAATGCCTTTGATAAAAGCGGGGTTTATTTCAGATACATCTTTTTCATTTTGTCCGCACATAATAATTTCTTTTATACCGGAGCGTTTGGCTGCCAATACTTTTTCCTTAATACCACCCACGGGCAGTACCAGTCCACGTAAAGTAATCTCACCCGTCATAGCCAGAAATGGTTTAATTTTTCTATTTGTAAACGCACTGGCCAATGCCGTCATCATCGTAATACCTGCACTGGGACCATCTTTGGGCGTGGCACCTTCGGGTATATGTATATGCGCATCTTTTTTATTGAATGCTTCTGCCGTTAGCCCCAGTTTTTTACAATTGGCTTCCAGCCAGGTAAATGCGGTGCTGGCACTTTCCTTCATAACATTGCCAAGGTTACCCGTCAATTTCAGCTCGCCTTTGCCATCACTTAACTGAGTTTCTATAAATAAAATGTCACCTCCTACATATGTCCATGCAAGACCAACGGCCACACCCGGCATATTGGCCATTTTATAAATTTCATTGCTGTATCTCGACCTGCCCAATATCTTTTCGATATCATTACTGGTAATGGTGGCTTTCAGTTTGCCCTTCATCACCAATTCTTTGGCCTGGTAACGCATGATGCTGGCCAATTGGCGATCCAGTTCCCGCACACCACTTTCACGGGTATAGTCTTCTATCACTTTTTCCAGCACGGTATCATTCATTTTAAAAGGCGAGGGTTTAAGCCCATGCATATCTACCTGCTTTGGTATAAGGTGACGTTTGGCAATCTCAATTTTTTCTTCTACCGCATAACCACTCAGGTCGATAATCTCCAGACGGTCTCTTAATGCCGGTTGAATATTGCTGATATTATTGGCAGTAGCAATAAACAAAACTTTACTGAGGTCATATTCCAACTCCAGGTAGTTATCATAAAAAGTATTGTTTTGCTCAGGGTCCAATACTTCCAGCAGTGCCGATGAGGGATCGCCCCTGTTATCACTGCCTACTTTATCTATTTCATCGAGTATCATTACCGGGTTGCTCGATTTTATCTTGCGGATAGATTGTATGATTCTGCCGGGCATAGCGCCGATATAGGTTTTGCGGTGGCCACGTATTTCACTTTCATCATGTAATCCACCTAAACTTACTCTTACATATTTTCTGTTGATAGCTGCTGCTATACTTTTGCCCAGGCTTGTTTTACCAATACCCGGAGGGCCAAGGAAACAAAGTATCGGGCTTTTCATATCGCCTTTTAGTTTAAGAACAGCCAGGTATTCTAAAATCCTTTCTTTAATTTTCTGCATGCCATAATGGTCATGATCCAGTACTTTTTTGGCTTTTTTAAGATCGTATTGGTCCAGGGTATATTCATCCCATGGAAGGTCCAGCATCAGGTCCAGGTGGTTATACACTATCGAATAATCGGGAGTAGATGGGTGCATGCGTTCCAGTTTCTCTGCCCCTTTATTAAACATTTCTTTGGTAGCTGCATTCCATTTTTTAGTGTCTGCTCTTTTCTGCATTTCCTTTACTTCAGCCACGTTATCGCCACCCAATTCATCCTTAATGGCTTTCATTTGCTGTTGCAAAAAATATTCACGCTGTTGTTTATCCAGCTCAGCACGGGTTTTATTGGTTACTTTGTTTTTTAGCTCCGTATACTGCAATTCAGTATGCATCAGGTTCATCAATAACTCTGCCCTTGCTTTCAGGTTGCTTATTTCCAGCAATTGCTGTTTTTGCTTCAAATCGCTGTTAAGGTTGCTGCTAACAAAATGAATGAGAAAAGAAGGGTTCTCAATATTTTTCAAAATAATGGCAGCTTCACTGGGCAGGTTGGGAGATAAGTGAATGATTTGTGAGGCGAGGTCTTTGATACTTCCTACAAGGGCATCAAAATCTTTATCACCTTTAAGACTCTCTTCTTCCAGCACTTTGATGGTGGCTTTAAAATATGGGTCCTCGGTTGTGATCTTTTCAATCTTAAACCTTTTTCGTCCCTGTATAATGATGGTGGTGCCTCCATCGGGCATTTTAATGAGCTTTACAATTTTGGCCACAGTGCCCACATCTTCCAAATCACTTACGGTAGGTTCTTCTATTGTACTGTCTTTTTGCGCCACAACACCAATCAATTTGTCAGTCTTATAAGCGTCATTTACTGCTTTTATACTTTTATCCCTGCCAACAGTAATGGGTATTACTACTCCTGGAAACAATACGGTATTTCTCAAAGGTAATATCGGTAATTCGCCTGGAAACACCTGCCCGTCTGCATCAGACTCATCTTCATCATTCAGCGGAATGATGGGCATAAACTCCATTTCATCTTCCTGGTTGTTTAAATATAGATCTTTATACATCATAAATTTTTGGTTCGTCAATATGGCAAATTTAGTTTGTTATCAGGGTATTTTTTTGTGGATATTATAATAGTCAAGTTTGGTGCCGAAATAAGGGGGAAGGAGTGCAAAGGTGAAAGGTGAAAGGTGAAAAAGTCAAAAGTCAAAAGTCAAAATATGAAAGCTTGCCCGGACCGAAGGGAGGGGTGAAAGCCTGCTATGTATTTAATTAACCATAAACCCTTAAGCGTTTTAAACCCTCTCAAACCTTTAAATTTGCAGCCTATGTATATTTCCTGCACAGATAAAGAACTAATAATATTAAAAAAAATTGCCCATGCTGCAGAAGAATTGGGTGTAGAAGCTTATGCTATCGGTGGGTTTGTAAGAGATAAGATTTTGGGAAGGCCTACCAAGGATATGGATATTGTTTGTACCGGTGATGGTATTTTGCTGGCAGAAAGCGTGGCCCGCCTTTTTACCCCACAACCTCATGTGAATGTATTTAAAACATTTGGCACGGCTCAAATTAAACTGGAAGATGAAGAGATAGAATTTGTGGGAGCCAGAAAAGAAAGTTACAGCTTTGATAGCCGAAAACCTGCAGTAGAGCCGGGTTCGCTGGAAGATGATCAAAATCGAAGAGATTTTACCATTAATGCCCTTGCGGTTAGTTTAAATAAAAAAGACTTTGGCCAATTGGTAGATCCATTTGGAGGATTAAAAGACCTGGAAAATAAGATCATAAAAACACCACTGCCACCCGACAAAACTTTTAGTGATGACCCTTTGCGAATGATGAGGGCCATCCGTTTTTCGGCACAGTTACATTTTAATATTACGGATGAAACCCTGCAATCCATTACCAAAAATGCAGAAAGAATCAGGATCATCAGTAAAGAACGTATATCAGATGAATTGAATAAAATATTGCTTTGTGTAAAACCTTCCATTGGGTTCGACCTGCTGTATAAAACCGGTTTGCTCAAGATTATATTTCCGCAAATGGTAGCATTGGCAGGAGCAGAATATATAGACGGTAAAGGGCATAAAGATAATTTTTATCATACCCTGCAGGTAGTAGATAATATAGCGAGCCACACCGGTGACTTGTGGCTTAGGTGGGCAGCAGTGTTGCATGATATTGCCAAACCTGCAACCAAACGTTTTGAGGAAGGCCATGGCTGGACCTTTCATGGACATGAAGTACTGGGTGGCAGAATGGTACCCAAAATATTTACGCAACTAAAACTGCCGCAAAATGAAAAAATGTTATTTGTGCGAAAAATGGTAGAACTGCACCTGCGTCCCATCAGCCTTACCAAAGAAAATATAACAGACTCGGCTATACGAAGATTGCTGTTTGATGCAGGAGATGATTTTGAATCGCTGATGATATTGTGCAAGGCTGATATTACCAGCAAAAACCAAAATAAAGTAAAACGGTTTATCGAAAATTTTGAAATGGTGCAACATCTGTGTGCCGAGCTGGAAGCCAGGGATCATATCCGCAACTGGCAGCCACCCGTTACAGGAGAAATTATTATGCAGGCCTTTAATCTTTCGCCATCCAAACCGGTGGGGATTATTAAAGATGCCATTCGTAATGCTATTCTGGATGGTATAATTCCCAATGATTATGAAGCAGCCATTGCATTTATGCATTTAAAGGCAAAGGAGATTGGGGTGGGGAGGGGGTGAATGGTGAATGGTGAATTGTGAATTGTGAATGGTGAAAGGTCAAACCTATAAGGGCTTGTGTATTGGATCGTGGGTGGGGAAACCTTATAGTGTTTTAGTAATGTTTGGATCGAAGGGACGAGGTCAATGGTCAATGACCAAGGTCAAAAGTGAAAGGTCTCTGATTTATTTTATCAATAGTAAATTAAATTACAATATCATATAAATGCTCTTTAAAAAAAATGCCAGTTTTAACTGGATACTTTTATACTGTTCAAATGACTGTTGACAAATGACTTATTTTAAGCGTAAGGAATTTGAAATAGACATTTAAAAAGACTTAAATTTGTGTTATGGCAATTCTACGATTCAGAACATACTGGGAAGAAGACGAAAGTATTTATCGTGATGTGGCTATCCGCCACACACAAACATTTTTTGATCTTCATAATGCAATTCTTAAAAGCTACGAGTTTGATAATAAACATAAAGCTACTTTTTACCGCAGCAATGATAGCTGGCAGCGTGGCCGTGAAATTTCCCTCGAGAAATATGACAAAGATTATATGGCAAGCCCGCTCATAATGAGTGAGGCAGTTATCAGCAGCGAAATAAAAGGGCCGAATCAAAAATTTATTTACGAATACGACTTTAATAAGAACTGGCATTTTATGGTGGAGCTAATTAATGTAGATAAGGAAGAAAATAAAAAGCTGACTTACCCCTGCTGCATAAGAACTGAAGGTATTGCACCATCTCAATATGGTACCAAGGGGCTGGTAGATAAACGCCTGGCCGAAATGGAAGAAAAATACGACCTGCAGCCCGAAGCCTTAAGGGATGGCTATGGAGAAGAAAATGAAGATGGACAGGCAGAAACCAGTGATGCAGATGATATGGCAGAAGAAACCGATGATTCCAACGACGGATTTTAGCTATTGATAATGAGATAATGGAGTACCCATTCTCATTTTTTTCATGTTGCAAATAAGCCTCCATTCTTTTTTACATTGTAGTTGGATTTTAGTTGTCAAATTTGATTACATACAGCAGGTGTTTATCCTAAAAATAAAAATATATCAGGTAACTCAAATGAATTAAAAATATCCATTTAAAAGAGTTCTTTACAAACTCAAATTTTTTGAATGAAGAAAACGGTTATTATTATTGCCGGGCCTACAGCTTCTGGCAAAACAGCGCTGGCTATGTTACTGGCGCAACATTTTTCTACCCAGATTATTAGTGCAGATAGCCGCCAATGTTATAAAGAATTAAATATTGGTGTGGCTAAACCTTCTGCAGCAGAGCTTTCACTTGTTCATCATTATTTTATTAATTCACATTCCATTACAGATAATATTTCTGCCGCTGATTATGAAAAATATGCGATGGTCAGTGTAGAGAAAATATTTGAAAAAAATAATTTGGCCATCATGGTGGGCGGCACCGGTTTATACATCAAAGCTTTTTGCGAAGGGCTTGATGAAATCCCTGCAATAGATGAAGCAGTAAGAAAAACAATTGTTACCAATTATAATAATGGTGGGATTGAGTGGCTGCAGCAGGAAGTAAAAAAACAGGATTCTGAATATTATATAAAGGGCGAAATTTTTAACCCGCAAAGAATGATGCGGGCATTGGAAGTAAAATTTTCTACCGGCCAATCCATTACCCGTTTTCAGCGAAAACAAAAAAAAGAACGGCCTTTTAATATCATCAAAACAGGACTGGAACTGCCAAGGCCGGTTTTATACAACAGGATCAACAAAAGGGTTGATGAAATGATGGAACAGGGGCTTGAGGCAGAAGTAAAGGAGTTGATGCCATTTAAACATTTGAATGCTTTGCAAACAGTAGGCTACCGGGAACTGTTTAATTTTTTTGAAGGGCAACTCTCCCGGGAAAAAGCAATCGATTTAATCAAACAAAATACCCGTCATTATGCCAAGCGGCAAATGACATGGTTTAAAAAAGATGAGGAAATTAATTGGGTAGATGTGTCTGATGCGGATAAATCGTTACAGGTAATACTCAAATTGATAAATGCAAAATAAAAATGCCGGCAATTGTGCCGGCATTTTTTATAATTCAACGATTCTTTATTAAAATTTCCAACCAACGGTGGCTACTGCATTACCAAGTGTTTGTTTGCTTGTGGCAAAAGTGTTGAGACGGTCCTGAAGCCTGTATGGGAAGTCGGCATCTTTGCTGATATTGTGCACGTAGGTAAGGTCTACAAACATTCCCTTGTGCCTGTAACCAAGGCCACCACTCAGCAGCATGCGATTGGCCTTAAAAGCTGCATCTTTATAAGGGTTCATATAATATCCAAAACCAAGCCTGGCCATTATGATATTAAACTTTACTTCGCCACCTACTCTAAAATTAAAAGCACCTTTATAAAAATCTTTCACCACGTTATTTAATTCCTTGTAATATACTTTCTCTTTTTCTGTAGGGGCTTCTGCATTACTGTTGAAACGGCTTCCTTTATGGTTTACATATTCTATATCTGCAGAAATAAATCCTTTTTGCTTTTTTACATTCTCCAGTTCCCTAAATACATAAGAGGCGCTTGCTATGGCTTTCCATGCCGAGGATTGCAGGTATCTGCTTTCGCCGGGTTGGTTATTTGTAAATAGTAAAGATGATGCAGCAAAGGTTTCCGGTTGGCCCGAGGGTGTTTCCAGGTTAGTAGTAAGGCTGGCGGTACGTTCATCAGCCATAAAAAAAACTGATGGCGTATGCAATGCAAGCCCTAAACGAATATATTCCCGGGGTTTGTAAATCACGCCAAGTTTCAAATTAAAACCAATGCCTGTTGTTTGAAAATTATCTGTATAAGTAAATGATTTAAACCCGTTCATATTGTTGGCAGAAGTATCACTTTCTGTAAACTCCATATTGCTTTTGTAATTCACGATCGGAACGCCAAGTGTGCCACCAAAAAATAATTTATCTCCCTTGTTATATGCTCCGCCTATGGCTAATTCATAAATCCCTCCGCTGGTAGATTTAAACATTTTCTGCTGTAAAGCCCCTCCTGCATCCAGGATATTTTCAGGCGCACCTCTTACCTGTAAAACTCCTCCAACTCTTACGGTGTCTATAAGATATGTTTGTAAACCCAAAGCTGCAGTGTATGGCATGGGGGATAAGGTATTAAGCACTTCATCGATGGATCGTTTACTCTTTGCAAATTCTTCTGCAAATTGTTCGCTAAAAGAACTGTAATTATTGAGCGATTTGTAACTGATTGCATTATTGAAATTGGCTGTTTGAGTAATGGCAATGCTAAATGCAGAACTGTTTTTTGGTTGATTGCGGTTTACACTGCCTATTATAAAACCGCTGGGGCCAAAACCAAAAGCATTGTTTTTTTCAGTAGTGCTGTTTTCCCTGAAAGTGGCTTTTAAATTATTAAGAAAAATGCCGGGTGTAAGCACCACTTCCCTTGTTTTGTAAAAACCAAGGCCGGCAGGGTTTACATAAGTTGCAGTAATATCGCCGCCCAACGAACCCATAGCACCACCAATGGCTAGGTTACGGGCAGTTCCGTTTTGTGGATACCAGCTATAACGTATGGCATCTTCCGGTGCCTGTGCATAGGTGGCTGCAACAGGGTATAGCAATATCAGTAATAAATATTTTTTCATCTTTAATATTTTAAGATAACTTAAAAACAATGTTTAAAAAAAGCCGGTAACTGAATGAACAATTATCCGGCTTTTTTTTAATTTAATTGCCTCTTGTTGGCCTGCTAACAGGTGTACCACCAGAGCTGCTGCCTGATGAAGAAGAACCAGAGTTGCTGCTGTTGTTGGTAGAAGGCGTATAAGTTCTTGTGTCGTTATTTTGATAAGTACTGCTTCTGGTAGAAGAATTACCCGAACCGGATGGATAAGATGTTGATGGTGTAATAATCCTTCTTATAAATGAACCGCCATTGCTGTTACTGTTATTATAAGACCTGGAGGAAGGTACCCATTTTGTTTCACCCGTTTTATTATTGGATACTACAAGGGTTGAGTTATTATAACTTCCAAGATTGGTCATTCTTGGTGTATTGTTTTTTGGATTCACAATTACATATCCTGGCAAAAATACCGGCCGGTTGTAATAGTAAGGGTTGTAGTAATACCCGTAATTATAGCCATACCTGTAGGGATCGTACCTGTAATTGTAATCGTAATCATCATTTAGATCTCTCCAGCGCCTGTCCCTGCTGGACATGCGTATTTCTCTTTCCTCGTAAGCGTCAGCCCTGTATTCTGTTCTGTCAACTCTTTTTCTTGAATTGTCGCTTTCATCAATTCCTCTTACCGGGGAATAATAAACGTCATCAGGTGTTTGACCGCTTTTGTAAGCAGTGCTGCAACCGGTAATTGAAACCGCTGCAATTGCTATTAATAATAATTTAATGTTCATGGCGCATCAGTTAAAAAATGAATGATAAAGGTACTGTATTTCTGTTCCATTATTCGTTATGTAAAGTTGCATTAACTATTTGCTATAAGACGTATAATATTATTTTCTTGCTGTTAAAAATGTCATAATATACAAATGTTTATATAAGTATTAAAACTTGATAACCTGAGAATGTTTTTTGTTCTTAAAGATACATAATGCTATCCGGGAAATTCTGTTTAGTAAAAAAGATGCTTTAGATTTTATGCAGGCTTACAATGTATTTCAGGATACATAAAAAACCGGCAATTTTTATATGTAATTGTTTTTTCATCATTGGATACAACCTGTTTTCTGAAAGCAGTTGTTACGCAAAAATATTTTTCCCTGATATGAAATTGCGTTATATATTGTGCTACGATGTATTTATCGTAATGAATATATCATATTATGACTATATACATAAAAAAAACAGGGTGCGATTATTTAATTCATTTCCGGTGTTTTAAAAATAAAAAAGGCTGATTATTATGAAGGAAAATGTAGATGTACTCATTATGGATGATGATCCGGATTTGTGCCTGCTCATGGAAACAATACTTAAGTTTAGTGATTATAAAATCAAAAGCTGTACTAATGCAAACCAGTTTTATCAAATACTCGAAACTATTGAGCCAAATGTAATTGTGATGGACATGTTGTTGTCTGGAAAAGATGGCAGGGATATTTGCAGGGATTTAAAAAGCAGGCAACCATTTAAATCCATTAAGATATTGATGATTTCTGCTCATCCGGATGCGGATAAAACCTGCCGGGAAGCCGGTGCCGATGATTTTTTGAAAAAGCCTTTTGATATTGATGACTTCACTTTTAAGGTTGCCACATTTGTGAATCAAAAAGCATGATATTGATTTTTGAAAAACTGCTTGCAAATAAATCTTTGAACCTCCATTTAATTTACGCTTTATGTTCATCCATCTTTTTACAGGTACCCCTACTTGTAGAAATACTTTAGGGCATAATATTTGACTATAATAATATACTGTATGGTACCTCAAAATGTACTGTAACAAAATACAGTGTAATTCTACAAAATTTATTTATGAAAAAGTTGATTGGCTTTGTGTCATTGGCTGTTGTTTTAACTGCTATATCCTGCACAGACAGAACTACTGAAGTTAAAAAAGAAGTAATTGTGGTGCCTGCTGCAGCCCCTGCGGTTATTGTAAAAGAAGCTCCGGCAACACCCACTACCATCAGTGTAGATAAAAATGGTGTAAAGGTTCAAACAAAAAAAATAGATGTGAAAGTGAATAATTAATATTCATTTGTCTGCATTAACTGCTGGCAATAATGTATTTGGTTTCATGTAAAAACGAGTGTTATTCATCCAATAGCTTACATCTAACATGTTTTACCATGCGTGAATGTAACACCTATTTTAAAAAAATAGCAGTCCGTTTTTTACAGGATCAATACTGCGGAAGCTACATAGTATTGATTTAGTATATAACAAATGCATGCAGGTTTAAAGAAACACTTTTAGGAACTGGAAACAGGAATAAATATTTTTTGCAATAAATAAAATTAAATGAACCCGGTAAACGTTTAACTAAACAAAGTAAAACAACTTTACAAAAATTATCCATAACATTTATTTGATGAATGTAAAGAGCAATCCTTTATGAAAAATATACTCACAGTAGTAATTCCCATTTTCTTATCCCTTTTCATTTTTATTTGCCTTACAGGTTGCAATGAATCGGGCAATGCAGGCGTTGCAGACACAAAAGATAAAAAACTTAGTGCCGATTCTTTGACTGCTGAAGCACCCGGCTCCAAATTATTTGATACCGCCGACTACAATAGAAAAATGCTGGTATTGAGTAATAATGATACTACCGGAAAATGGCCCGTAAAAACTGCCTATCCATTACCCGGTGCCTTATTGCCATACAACAGGATCATTGCTTATTACGGTAATTTATACTCTACACGAATGGGTATTTTGGGTGAAGTGCCCAAAGATTCTATGTTTAAAAGATTGCTGCAGGAGGTGGCCAGGTGGCAGGCTGCGGATACCGCTGTTCGCACTATTCCTGCATTGCATTATGTAGCCATTACAGCACAGGGTGCACCGGGTAAAGATGGCAAACACCGGTTGCGCATGCCTTTTCACCAGATAGATACGATCATGGATTGGGCAAAACAAATAAATGCGATGGTATTCCTGGATATACAGGTGGGACATAGTTCAGTAAAAGATGAAGTGGCCACGCTGGAACCTTATTTAAAATTACCCAATGTTCATTTTGGCATTGACCCGGAGTTTTCTATGAAAAACGGAGAAAGGCCGGGATCTAAAATCGGCACTTTTAATTACAATGATATTAATGATGCCATCGAGTTTTTGGCTACTGTTGTTCGTAAAAATAACCTTCCTCCCAAAGTGTTGGTTATTCATCGTTTTACACAGGGCATGGTAACCGGCTATGATAAAATTAAAATAGTGCCGGAAGTACAGGTTGTGATGGATATGGATGGATTTGGCGATAAAATTTTAAAAAGGTCTACTTACCTGCGGTATATTTATAAGGAACCCGTGCAGTTTACCGGCTTTAAATTGTTTTATAAAAACGATAATAAACCCAACACAAGCGGTATATATTCTCCCGAGGAGTTATTAAAATTCACACCAAAGCCTATTTATATTCAATACCAATAATCAATAATTTATTTTCTTCAATGAATAATATTCTATTCCCTATCCTGTCCGGCCTTTTGATTATATCAGCCTGTAACTCCAAACCCGGTAAAGTGAACACGGACACAGCCGATAGTATAAAGTCCGTTCAAAATATTGCATCACCAAAACCTGTTTCGGATGCTGCAACTATTATGGCAAAAAAAGAAGTGCCAGTGTTGTGTTACCATCATATCCGCAATTTTAGCGCCAGCCAAAGTGAAAGTATGAAAAGCTATTCAGTAACTCCTTTAGCTTTTGCAGCTCAAATGAAAATTTTACATGACAGCGGATACCAAACAATTTTGCCCAATCAGTTAAACGATTATTTATTGCATGATGCGGAGCTGCCAGCCAAACCGGTGATGATAACTTTTGATGATACTCAGGAATCGCAATACACATATGGGGCTGCAGAAATGAATAAATACGGGTATAAAGGCGTTTATTTTATAATGACGATTTCTATTAACCGTCCCCGTTATATGAGCAAAGAACAAATTAAAAACTTATCAGATAGCGGGCATGTAATTGCTGGTCATACATGGGACCATCACATGGTTACAAAATATGAGGGAGCCGATTGGGATATACAGTTAGTAAAACCCCAGCAACAACTGGAAGCCATTACGGGTAAAAAAGTCACCTATTTTGCTTATCCCTTTGGTTTATGGAACGAGGCCGCAATACCAGAAATTAAAAATCGTGGATATCAACTGGCCTTTACATTATCAGGCAAAAGAGATAGTACCCAACCACTCTATACTATCCGGCGTATGATTGTTCCGGGCACCTGGACGGCAAACGGCATGTTGAAAGCCATGAAATCAACCTTTAATAAATGATCATCAGGTAGTTAAAGTGATGATGTTATGGTATCCAACATTATGATGCTGATGGATTGCTTCATTTACTTTCATCTGCTGAGAATAACCAACAGTTTTCAGTAATAAAGCGTTCTTCATTTGTAGCCGGTCATCTTTTTTAAATGATGTTTTAGAATTGTAACTATTAGTAAATAAATTTTAAGGCCATTTGACTATTTCAATTATTTATTCTAATTTAAATTGCTGTTTGTTAAGTCAAATAAAAACAGGATTGCCTTAAAACTTTTGCTATGTCATATCCAGCCTCCGTTAATACATCTACCATTCAGCAATGGATGGCTAACAAACTTTCGCCGCAGGCTGTGGAGGAAGAAATGACTGCCAATGGCATGGATGATGAAACGATAGCAGAATATCTGCATGCTTTTAAGCATTTGCGAAACAGTCAACGACAATTCACCGGTTTCATTTGCCTTGGGATTGGAGCATTTCTGGGTTTTTTAAGTTGTGTGCTTACATTGATTAATGTGATGCCACAATTTTATAATATTATTTTGTATGGGTTAACCTCGCTTGCGATTTTAATTATTTTAATTGGCCTGTATTATGTTTTTGAGTGATGTGGCCAATTATTTCAGCCATATTCTAAAACAGCCATATTAAGCATCCCTCTTTTTACTGTTTTATGGTACTTCAGCTTACGCCATTTCGAAAACAGTTAAAAAAATTCTTCAAAAGGCGATATTCATTTCGGATACTTAATTTCTTTTAAATTATACTGTCGGTTTTTGTCTTGATTTTTTTAAGGAAGAGATCTGCTTACATTTTACATTGGCTCGGAGAAGTATGATGAGGGCATTATATTGCCCTCATCATCCATGTATTGGCAAATGGATATGGCTGCTTGAAAAAATTAAACGACACCTGGATATTATTATTTTTCCGACAAACTTTTGTTAACCTGGTAACCAAAAATAAATCCTAAAATAGCGCCAGTTACTGCGCCGGCAATCAATACCGGGATACTGTTGGCATCTATAAAAAACCCAATACCCAATCCTAAAAAAGCAAAAAATAATACAGATACTATAACGGCTTTATTGGATTTTTTTGGATTGGGATGCGTGTTGGAAGTTTTGATGGTATGATGCGGATGTTTGTGCGCATGTCTGCTTTTAGATTCGGGCATAATATTTTTATTTCAATTTACGTATAATTATTTGCAGCAGCAATTTTGATTCATTTGTTTGCCCTTAATTTACCCTGGAAAAATCAGCAAACTATTTTAATTTTTTAATTTAAAAAATACGGATGTACTTTCAATTTATGACCATCGCTTTTTTTTCTACTAAACCATACGATAAAGAATATTTTGAACGCTATAACAGGCAACATATCATCTTTTTTTTTGAAGATCCGCTTAATGAACAAACAGTAAAACTTGCCAAAGATTGCGATGCTGTATGTGCTTTTGTAAACGACCGGCTAAATGAGGTTGTAATAAAAGCATTGGCAGCTTACGGGGTTACCATAATTGCACAACGCTGTGCAGGGTTTAATAATGTAGATATAAAGGCAGCAAAAGAAAATAACATTGCAGTGGTGCGTGTGCCTGCCTATTCGCCACATGCCGTGGCAGAACATGCGCTGGCTTTGATTATGACACTAAACCGAAAAACCCACAAAGCTTATAATCGTATCCGGGAAGGTAATTTTTCTTTAGACAGGTTAACCGGTTTTGATTTGTTTGGAAAAACAGTTGGTGTGGTAGGCACCGGTAAAATAGGCGTGTGTTTTGCCAGGATCATGCTGGGGCTTGGTTGTAAT
>JBBRFX010000017.1:0-36393 GCA_038241275.1 Chitinophagales bacterium | reverse complement strand
TGAACTGCCGGTAGTATTTGCACTAAGCGAAATATGTCCTACAGCCGCATTAAAATTTCCTGTAGTATTATTTTGCAACGCTCCTGTGCCGAATGCAGCGTTTGAATTTCCGATAGTGTTTCGGCGAAGTGCACTAGCGCCGATAGCAGTATTGTATGAACCTGCAGCATTACCTGTTAATGCTTTGTATCCTAAAGCGGTATTACTAAAACCAGTGGTAATAGAATCCAATGCACGAAACCCTATTCCGGTATTACTTAAAGCTGAATCGATGAACCCGGCATTAATATTATTTACCCTAAAACGCAGGGGTTGGTTATCGGTAGTGCCAATAAAATTTGTTGTTGGGTTGGTTGCTGAATTGCCCGTAAGGTTCCATCCAGTACCACTGGCTGATATCTGCCCCCAAGCTGTGCCATTATAAAAATAAAATGACGAAACCGTACTATCATAAAGTATTAACCCTTTCGCAGGGTTTAAGATAGCAAGCCTGGATATGGTTGATGTTCGTGGAAGCAACGTGCCTTTTGTATTACTCCTTACATCCAATATAGCGCTGCTATGCGGCGTTGTATTATTGATGCCTACAGATTGGGCAATTGCGCAAATGGCAGAAAAAAAAATAAGGAGCAGCAGAAATATCTTTTTCATAAGCCGAATTAAAATTGAGGAGTTAGTTTTTATTTTTTAGGGTCGTTATTTCGATTTTTAGTTCAACCATTATATTTTTCATCTCATCAATCTGTTTTTGTAGATTGGATATAATTGACTGCTGTTCCTGCATGGCTTTTACCAGCGGCACTACGAACTCTGCATAACGCAATGCATACAAGCCTTCCGGCTTCTCAGGGCGGTCTACTCCGCTAAAAGGAAAAGCGGATATTTTTGCCGCAGTTTCCACTTCCTGGGCTATAAAACCACTTTCCCTTTTTGGAGCAGTATTCTCAATGGTTTTTGCATAAGAAAATTTCTTATTGCTGAAATAAATATCAAGCCCTGGTATATCAATGGTATAAGTAACCGGGCGCAGATTTAAAATAAAATCCAAACCTTTTACATCTTCCCTGATGGAGTTTTTGTAACGCCCATCTGAAAAAGTAGACCAACCCACCTGGCCGCCAATGGAGCTAACGGTGGTGTTACCAATGCGCACTTTATTAGATGCGTCTACTTTTGCCCCGGCCCCAATTGCGGTGGCATTGGATGCAAAATCGAAGGTTACATCTGCATTATAACCAAGTGCTGTAAGCGTGGTGCCAGCAATATTACTTATCAGCGCCTGGTAACCGAAGGCACTGTTAAAAAATCCAACCGAATTATTGTATAAAGCAAAAACGCCGGCCGCAGTATTATTAGAGCCCGCAGTATTTTGCCTAAGGGCTTCTGCGCCGATGCCTGTATTGTAGGAGCTGTTATTAAACTGAAGTACTCTTTCGCCTATGGCAGTATTATACTCCCCGGTGAGGTTGTTAGACAAGGTATTTAGGCCCATGGCAGTATTGTATCCGCCCGTGGTATTTTGCGAAAACGTATTTTGACCCACGGCTGTATTACCTACTCCTGAAATGCTTCCGTTACCTGCCAGTAAACCGTAAAATGTGTTGGCAGTTATGGGATTTATTTCTCCGCTCCATGTATTATTTACTTTAAATCGAAGGGACTGGTTATCCGTTGTGCCAATAAAGTTTGTTGAAGGGTTGGTAGTTGCATTACCCGTAAGATTCCAGCCATTACCACCGGTTGATAATGGCTGGAATATTGTACCGTTATGAAACCAGTAACTGTTTGTAGTAATATCAAATACCATCAATCCCAATGCAGGTGTGGGAATAGCTGTTCGCTCCACTGTCGTCATTCGTGGAATGAGTAAACCCTTTGTTGTGCTTTTTATATCCAGCATGGCACTTAGATGGGGAGCAGAGGCATCTTCATTTATACTCACACTTTGACCAAGCATTGCAAATGAGCTAAGGGTGATTATGAAAATCAAAATCAAACTTTTCAAAATAAAATATTTATGGTGACGATATTTCCTATAGCGTGAAACTATATGCTGAAACGCTGGTTTCAAACCATCACTGCGTAACTGGTTGCTTAAATTGAGTAAAAGGAGGGCAATACATTTAAGAATAATTGGCGAAATAAAAATAACAAAGAAGTAAAGCAAACAGCGCTATGTTAAGAATAATATGATGTATTTATTTGTGAAAGGTAAATGGTGAATCGTGGATGGTGACTGATGAATCAATGTCGTTTATTTAATAAAATCTAAAGTGGCGGGTGTAAAACCCGCCACTGCTGGCGGCCAAGGTTGATATCCCCTCCAACTTTAGTTAGATGAGCATTTCCTTTTCACGAGATGGATGCGCTGCAAGAAAGTAACCCTTAATCCCTGCTTTGAATGATGACGATATTAAGATCTTTGAATTTATTATTACCACTAATCTATTCTATGTAATAGTCCCACCTGGTAACTGGCAATCCTGTAACTATCTACATGGGGAACATCTGTTGTTCCATTGCCGGTTGTTTTTTTATCCGCCAGTTTTATACTGGTAAACTCAACTTTTAGCAGGCCATTTTCCAGGCAATAATTATCTGCAATTGTATTACCAGAAACGGTAAATGCCCCTTTAAGACAATTTTCAAACACATAATTATCCAGAACAATGCCATTGTTTTCATCAATAACCCAATGGCCTTTTGCACTGTCTATGGGCTTTAAAAAATAGGGGCGACGGTCCTGTTCCTGATCGCCATAAATAATTTGCCAGGTAAAAATGCCGGCACTATCTGTGGGGTGTACACGAAGTTGCATGGTAAATGTTTGAGTGGGTTTTCCTGCAACTATCCATTGCATTGTTCCTTTCCATTTTCCAACAAAAGAAAACGGAAAGCCGGAAGTTTTATCCTGCGCAGCAGTTGATTTATAAATTACCAGGATGCAAAAAATGAGGCAGGCAATATTTCTCATAACAAATTTTATTTACCTCAAAGTTATTGTATGGGGTATTAAATGATTGCCGGGCAAATAAAAATCCGGTAAAATAAAAATATTTAATTGCATGCGCCTGCAATTCCGGTAGTAGCACAGCCTGCAATGCGGGCATGAAAATACGATCCCGGTGAGGCAGTAAAGCCAGGGCCTATCGTTATGCTGTTGCCTGCCTGGTACATGCTGTTCGATCCATTTTGGTAATTGATATAAGTGCCGGAAGTTGTATTGAGAGTATCGGGTTCCAAATAAATTCTTATGTCGTTATTCAGTAGAATATAGCCAACTCATTAAAATATGCTGGCTATGCAGCAACTGGTAACGACTGGTCCAGGTATATCGGCACTGCCATCAAAATAATGTTTGCCGATGCTGTTAATGACCGTTATCAAAGCTTTAGCCCCTTATGGCTGTAAGGCATTTGCGAACTAAATGCGTAACTATCCATTAATAATACAGCCTTTTAGTGAAGTGAAAATGTGCATTAAATTCCTGATTTAGGTACAGTTGTATCCTGATTAATATCATCCTTGAAAAGCAGATTCTTTATAGTTATTTTGCAGTATTAAATTAGCCATATGTACCAGCAAGTAAACTATGTTTCTGCCGAAAAAGCATTGTCAATCATTCAAAGTAACCAACGGGTTTTTATTCATGGAGGTGCCTGTACGCCTCACTTCCTGTTGCGTGAACTGGCCCTGCAAAAAGACAGGTTACAAAATGTGGAACTGGTATCAGTTTCTGTGCAAGGCGATTTTTTGCTTGCTAAACCTGAGTTTGCAGGTAATTTTCATATCAATTCATTATTTGTATCCGAGCCTATAAGGGAAGCGGTAAACGCAGGAAGAGCAGATTTTGTACCCATTTTTTTGAGTGACATACCAGACCTTTTTAAGAAAAATATTATGGTGCTGGATGTAGCCATTGTACAGGTATCTCCACCCGATGAACATGGGTATTGTACGCTTGGTGTATCAGTAGATATTGCCCGCTCGGCAGTGAATTGTGCCAAACAAATCATAGCATTGATAAATCCTCAAATGCCACGCACTCATGGCGACGGGTTGATACACATCAAACGGTTTACGCATATGGTTTATCACGAAGAACAATTAATACAGGTAGATTATGCTTCCAAAACAGGTCCGGAAGAATTTAAAATTGGGCAATATATTGCAGAGTTGATTGATGATGGAAGTACATTGCAAATGGGTATTGGAACCATACCCGATGCTGTATTTAAATGTCTGCACAATCATAAAAACCTGGGAGTGCATACCGAAATGTGCAGTAATGGTATTGTAGAATTATTTGAGAAGGATGTAATTAATAATATAAAGAAAAAAATACATCCTAATAAAACAGTTACCGGCTTTGCAATTGGTACACAGTTATTGTATAATTATGTAAATGATAATCCTGCTTTTGCTTTTCTTGATATAGATTATGTAAATGATCCGCATGTGATTCGGCGAAACCCCAAGGTAATTGCCATTAACAGCGCAATTGAAGTAGATATTACCGGCCAGGTATGTGCCGATAGTATTGGCAATAAACATTTTAGCGGTATAGGCGGCCAGATGGATTTTATGAGAGGAGCAGCATTAAGCGAAGGAGGCAAACCCATCATTGCACTTACCAGCCGCACCCATAAGGGTTTGCCACGAATTGTGCCTACCCTCAAACCAGGCGCAGGCGTAGTAACCACCCGTGGCCATGTACATTATATTATTACAGAATTTGGAACTGCTTTTTTATACGGGCAAAACCTGCGGCAGCGGGCAAGGGCTTTGATCAATATTGCACATCCCGATGACAGGGAATTTTTAGAAAGGCAATGTTTTGAAAGGTTTACCATTTTCCCATAGTAATCTCTGGCGATATGTCACTTTAGCACTGACTCATCTTTGAGTAATAATCAGGCAAATTCTTTTAGTAATATTAAAAATTTCGAGGTTATTTTATCATTTCGTTAAATATCCACAATCCGGCATTGTAGTATAGTATTTGCATTGACACGTACTAATATGATGCACATAATTAAAAATATACAATTCACCCGTTTGTTTAAGGTAGAAGGATATCTGAAAGAATTTAATTTTCGTAAGTCCAATCCAAGCCTGCAGGGAAAGCTGAGCGTAGATACGATTGATGAAAGAGGGAACCGTATTATGTTTTACATGGAAAAAGCGGAGAGTGGCTGGCGTATCCTTCCACAGGAATTACCCAAATGGATTCCGGAGCAGGAAAATCATTTAGATGAAGCAATTCAGGAGGAATTACCGGGATAAGAGGGCTTTAAAAATAAGAGATTCTAATAATAAAACAGCAGCAACTATCTATTTATAATTGCTGCTGTTTTATGTTTTCAATTATATCATTTCAAAACTCCCAACTCTTTTCCCACTTTTGTAAATGCTTCAATGGCTTTATCCAAATGTCTTTGGGTATGTGCGGCACTTAGCTGAACCCTTATTCTTGCCTGCCCTTTGGCCACCACAGGAAAAAAGAAACCAATTACATAAATTCCTTCTGCTAATAATTTGCTTGCAAATGTTTGTGCCACTACGGCATCATACAACATAATAGGTACAATCGGATGATCGCCTGGTTTGATATCAAAACCAGCATCGGTCATTTGCTTTCTAAAATAGTTGGTATTGAATTCAAGTTGGTCACGCAGTTCTGTCGTGTTGCTTAGCATATCCAGCACAGCTATTGAGGCGCCAACAATACTTGGAGCAACGGTATTGCTAAACAGGTAAGGCCTGCTGCGCTGGCGCAGCATATCAATGATTTCTTTTTTGCCCGAGGTAAAACCTCCACTTGCACCACCCAATGCTTTTCCAAGTGTTCCGGTAATAATATCAATACGTCCCATCACATTATGGTACTCATGTGTGCCACGCCCGGTTTTGCCAATAAAGCCACTGCTATGACATTCGTCTATCATTACTATCGCATCATATTGGTCTGCCAGGTCACAAATTTTATCCAGTTTGGCAATGGTTCCGTCCATACTAAAACTGCCATCGGTTACAATGATACGGCTACGCAAATGAGCACTTTCTTTTAGTTTGGCTTCCAGGTCATCCATATTATTGTGCTCATAACGGTAGCGCTGCGCCTTGCACAATCTTACGCCATCAATAATAGATGCATGGTTCAGCGCATCGCTTATGATGGCATCGGCTTCATTAAACAATGGTTCAAAAACGCCCCCGTTTGCATCAAAAGCAGCGGCATATAATATGGTATCCTCAGTGCCCAGAAAATCGGCCAGTTTTTTCTCCAGCTCTTTATGAATATCCTGGGTGCCGCAGATAAACCTTACACTGCTAAGGCCATAACCACGATAGTCTATATATTTTTTAGCAGCTTCCAGCACTTTAGGATGCGATGAAAGCCCCAGGTAATTATTGGCACAAAAGTTAAGAACGGTGCTGCCATTTACAATAATTTCGGCACCCTGCTCGCTACTGATAATGCGTTCGGTTTTAAAAAGTCCCGCTGTTTTAATGTCTTCTACTTCGGCACCAATTCTTGCTGCAAAATTTTTATTCATATTGTTGATGATTATAAAGGAGATAAATAGATGCGCAAAGCTAATAAATCAAACCCTGCAAAATGGATTTGTATAAGCCCGGGAAAAATATTTTCCTTCATTTCAACAGTTTTTAAAGAAATCGTCGTCCTGTAGATGTTAATATTTTTTAACATCCGGTATCTATGAGCTGTAACTTTTTAAAAGTATTTTCGTTTTACCTGTAAAAGAACTGAATGCAACTAAAAAAAGAAATATTACTGTTTTATATTCTCCTTATCGTATCGGTAGGAGTAATTATTGCTGCAGATAAAGAACAATCGCAAAAGTTGCCTGTAAAAAAACCGGGACTCAAATGTTGTAATCTGCCCAAACCATCTCCCTCTGCAGCGCCATTAAATACCATTACAGAAGGCATCCTTCGCTATAAAGCATAATTTATTTTTTAGGGCTGTAACTTTTTATGTGCCCCCGGCGTATGATTATAAACCAACTGGATCATTTATTTTTGGCATTACAATTTTTTATGACTGAGAGAGAATACAATGAATGTGTAAATCTATATGCGGATAACGTTTATCGTTTTATCCTGAAAAATTTACGTCATCAGGAAGATGCCAAAGATGTGGTGCAGGGAGCATTTGAAAAACTATGGGTTACAAGAGAGCAAGTGCAATCGGATAAAGTAAAGAGTTATTTGTTTACGATTGCTTATCACCAGATGATAGATTTTATTAGAAAACAAAAACGCATCAGCCTGAGAGATGAATTTGGCGAAACGGCAATGGGGTCTGGTTATATTCAACATAATGCCAAACGTATTTTAGATGAAGCACTGAGCAAGCTAAACGAAACACAAAGAAGCCTGGTGATGCTGAAAGATTATGAAGGATATAATTATGCAGAGATAGGGGAGATAACCGGGCTGAATGAAAGCCAGGTAAAAGTTTACCTGCACAGGGCAAGGTTGCAATTAAAGGCATATATAGTAAAGATGGAAAATGTGATATGAAAAAATGATTTAATCTGTATTAGTATTTTGAACTAATAATTAAATAAAATACTTAAAGCTCTCCCCCGGGAGGATTTAGGAGACCATAAAATGAACATCAACCTCAATAATTACGAATCATTTTTTCTGATGTATGTAGACAATGAATTGTCTGCAGCAGAAAAATTATTGGTAGATGCATTCATCCTGGAATATCCCTACCTGAATGGAGAATTGGCGTTGCTGAAAGAAATGGTGTTGCCTGCAGATGATATTATTTTTGACAAACAACAGCTATACAGAACTGCAGCCACAGAACAAAATTTAGAGGAAGCTATGTTGCTGCACCTGGATAATGAACTGGAGGGCGCTGCAAAGGATCGATTGCTGTTGCAAATGCAATCTGATAAAAAATTGCAGGCAAACTGGGCGCTACTGAATAAAACAAAACTGAATGCAACCGACACGATTTCTTTTCCGGATAAAAGTATTTTATATAGAAAAGAAGGGGCAGGAAGATTAATTACAGGCAGGTTTGTAAGATTGGCTGTGGCTGCGGCTTTGATAGGAGCAGGTTTTTTTGTAGGAATATCAGTTATAAAGAATCAGGGTAATACAAGAGTAGAAGTCTCCAAAAATGATCCCGATAAAATAGAAAGATTGGATTCGGCTTTTAATAATAATACAAATAAGGACTTGGTAGATAGTAAAGATGAAAAAGAGCCTGGGTTAAAGCGTCCGTCACGGGAGCAAAAGCTAACAAGTATTGATAACAAACGTGGCGGTTATGCTGCAATAAACGAAGAAAGAAATAGTAACCTAAAAAAGAAGGATGCTTTTAGAGAAAAGACAACTTTAGCTAAAATACCATTTGAAACAAAACCCAAAAAGCAATTGCCGGGTTTAAATAAAACAAACGATTATGATAATATACTTGCCTTAAATAATGATCAACAAAATTTAAAAAGAACAGAAGCCAATGATGCAAAATCCATCACCGTATCGTTAGCTAATAAAAAAGCGTCTGCCAATATGGGTGATCCAATTATGGATATAAATATAATGCCGGTACAAAATAGTTTTGCTAAAAATGCTGTGATGGATGCCGAAGAAACAAATAACAATCACATTTTGTTTATGGATGAAGAAAAAGTAACAAGGTCTAAAACAGGTGCTTTTTTTAAAAAGCTTAAAAGAACAGTGGCCCGCTCCACCAATATAAAAACAGGCAGTAGTTTAAAGTTTGCAGGATTTGAATTTGCAGTAAAATAATCATCAACATAAAAAAGTATATCATGAAAAAGTTTACCCTTTTAATGGCCATTGTATTAATTGGCCTGAACAGTAAAGCACAGGACGACAGCAGTCTTGTAAAATCAAATACGACCGATACCATTCAGCCGGTTACTAAAAACGATACAATCAGGGTTGGAAATATTTTGATCATCAAAAGAAATAAAAAGACTGGCGACAATGAAGATAATGATGTAAATGTAGCCATGGGAAGAAACAGCAGTGAAAGGAAAAAAAATTCAAAAGTGAGTACCAACTGGGGTGTAATAGATTTTGGTTTTTCCAATTACAACGATCAGACCAACTATGCCAATACGGGCTCTTATCTTATAAACAGACCGGGCAGTCCTGCATTTGGAAAGGGTGATTTTAAATTGCGCACAGGCAAAAGTATTAACGTGAATATTTGGTTTTTTATGCAGCGCCTTAGTCTCGTAAAAAATTATGTAAATCTAAAATATGGTTTAGGTATTGAGTTAAATAACTATCGTTATAAGTCGGCGCTGAGTTACAAAGAAAATGGGCTGGTGCCATACAGCGCAGGCTTGCAAACGAGCAATGCTTTTATTTTCAGGGATTCTATCGCCTTCAGCAAAAATAAACTGGCAGCAGATTATCTAACCATTCCATTCATGCTCAATTTTACCACCCACCCTAATTCATCTAAAAAAGGAATTAGTATGAGCTTTGGTGCAAGTGCAGGTTACCTTTATAGCCAGCGCAATAAACAAAAAAGCGATGGGCGTGGCAAAGAAAAAAATAAGGGTGAGTACGATATGGAAAAATTTAAACTTTCCTATATAGCAGAGTTGGGACTTGGGCCTGTCCGCCTGTATGGAAGTTATAGCCCTAAATCAATGTACGAAAACAGCCTGGATATAAGGCCCTACACTGTAGGCTTCCGGTTTAGCAACTGGTAAATAAATCTTTTCTCTCTCTCAGCCTTCGTTTGCAATGAATGAATTTTCAAAGCAGGCGAAGGTTTTTTATGTTATTCTTCCTATTTTGCAGCAATGCAACCAGCAGTATCTCTTAAAAATAATATTCCTGTATTTGCTGCAAAGCTTTTGGATATTAATACCGCTACATTACCTATTAATGATTACAGCAAAAGATACCTGCATCATTTAATAACACATCGTTTTTATTACCTGCAAATTTATACGCATGTACTGGATTTGGTATTACAGCATTCCGGCAAAACTGCCAAACAGATTACCCTTGTAGATTATGGAGCAGGTAATGGGTTGCTGGGCATGTTTGCAAAATTTTGCGGATTCAAAAAAATATTTATCTGCGATATGGACGCAGCCTTTGTGCATGCTTCTAAAATAACTTCCCTTGAATTGAATATTAAGATAAATGATTTTATTACAGGGGATGTAGAAATTCTTAAAGCTGCTTTGCAGAAAGAAACCATTGATGCCATAACCGGCACAGATGTAATTGAACACATTTACAACCTGGATGATTTTTTTAAATCCCTTTCTGAAATAAATCGGGGGATGCTTACAGTTTTTACTACAGCATCCAACCCATCTAATTTTATAAAAACAAGGCAATTAAAAAAGCTGCAGTTAAAAGATGAATGGCATGGCAGTGATCCCTCAGATTTTTTGCTGGCAGGAGCAGAAAAACATGAGGCTTTTTTTGAAATAAGAAAAAAAATAATTGAACAAAATTTTCCGGGATTGCAGAGGGAAAATATAATGGCTCTGTGCAAAGCTACCCGTGGAATGTATCAACCTGATATTATAACAGCAGTGCAGGCTTTTTTAAAAACAGGCAATATGCCTATGCCGGATAAGCTTTCTTTAAATACCTGCAACCCATATTCCGGAAGCTGGACAGAACGCATTTTAGCTGTACAACAATATAAAGATATTTATGCCAGGCATGGATTTACATTGCAGGCAAAAAATGGTTTTTATAATGCATATTCACCCGGCTTTAAAAAATATGTGAATAAAATTTTAAATGGAATGGTGAAGATTACGGGTAGATTTACTGCTCCTTTTATAACTTTAATTGGGTATAAAAACACGTAAATTCACTATGCTTTTGTTAATATTATCCACACTCGTAAAATAATAGATGATGGCATAACGTTTGTCATTAAAAGCAAAAATCTTTTTAAAAATGAAACACCGCTTTTATCTTCCTGCAGCAGCTTTACTTTCACTTGTATTATTAATGGCATTTGTGCCGGCAGGTGTAAAAAGTGTCGTCCGGGTACAAAAGCCTAAAGCGGTTTCTTACCAGGTTATCCCAAACAACCCATATTATATTATTGTAGATAAAAGTGATTACGAATTAAAAGTATATGACGACGAAGGTTGGTATGCCACATATCCAATTGTATTTGGCAGCCGTGACCTGAGCGATAAAATGCGGGAAGGCGACAAACGAACCCCTACCGGAAGCTTTAAAATAGTACTAAAAAAAATTCATCCAAAGTGGGGCCCCGAATTATTACTGGATTATCCTACGCCGGATAGTTATAAAAGATTTAATGAAAGAAAACAACAAGGCATTATACCTAAAACTGCCCGTATTGGAGATGGTATTGCCATACACGCTACAAGACCTGAAGAAGAATGGACGGTTGATAATTTTTACAACTGGACCGACGGATGTGTTTCTGTAAAATATTCGGAAATGAAAGATTTGTTTTCTTATATACCCGTTGGCACCCCGGTTACGATACAACCCTGAAATAATATTGGATTTTTGATGTGCGATTTTTGATTTAAAATATCTGTAACAGTCGAAGGTTTATTAAAGTGAGTGAGCTTACATCACATCACTCATTACATCACACATCATAAATCACACATCACACATCACACATCATACATCAAAAATCATAAATCAAAAATTAGGTTCCCATCTCCATAACTAAGAAAACGAAAGTCGTTTTGTAGTGCGTAATCATACATTTTTTTCCAGTCTTCTCCAATAGCCGCAGCCACCAGTAAGAGCAAAGTAGATTGTGGCTGATGAAAATTAGTGATTAATATATTGGTCACCCTGAAACGATAGCCGGGGGCAATAAGTAATTGTGTTTGAGTAAATACATGTGATGTATTGTTTTGTTGCATCCAAACAAGCAAAGCATCCAGCGCATCTGCAGGTTGTATAGCACATGATAGCAATGGTTCCTGGTAAATATCCCATTGTTGTAAACCCAGTTTTTTTTCTCCGGGATTTAAAAAAGCTTTTACACCCAGCCAATAAAGCGATTCTATTGTTCTTAAAGAAGTGGTACCTACTGCTGCAATATTTCCAATATTGTTTTTTAGTTGCCTGATATTTTTCTCATCCACATCAATGTATTCTGCATGCATTTCATGATCCTGCATAATGGCGGCTTTTACAGGTTTAAAAGTACCGGCGCCTACATGCAGGGTTACAAATGTTTTGCTGATATTTCTTTCTGCCAGTTTTGTAAAAATGGCTTCGGTAAAATGTAGCCCCGCCGTGGGTGCTGCTACCGAACCATCCTCCTGTGCAAAAATAGTTTGGTACCGGCTGTAATCTTCATTATCAGTATTGCGTTTAATATAAGGCGGCAGCGGCGTATCGCCGGCAGCTTCAATAACAGCCGCAAAACTATAAGCGGCCGGGCTCCACGAAAGTTGAATGCTGTAAGCGTCTGATAATTTATTGATCATGCTGGCTTTTAAAACAACCGGCTTACCATCTATACTTATGTTTTTATGGAGCTCTTCATCCTTCCATTTGGCAGCGCCACCTACCAGGCATTTCCATTGCGATTGCCCGGTAGCTGCCATTACTGTACTGTATTCTGTTATATCTCCCTGTGGCTCCAGGCAAAATATTTCTATTGCAGCACCTGTAGGTTTTTTAAACCGCAGTCGTGCATTAATTACTTTTGTATTATTAAAAACAAGCAGGGTTTCTTCAGGTAAAAGCGAAGCAATATTTGCAAAAATATTTTCTGTTATCTTACCTTCTTTGTAGATAAGCAGCCTGGATGCATCTCTTTGTGCAAGCGGATGCAGGGCTATCTTTTCTTCGGGTAAATGATAGGAATAATCCTGTATGGATATTTGGTATGGATTCATTATTGCAGGAATGCAGTTACTTCAGTGGTCCACTTAGCGCTTTCTTTTTTGTAGAGCGATTCGTGGGCGCTGTTTTCGTAAAACACTAATTTTTTGTTGCTGTGAATGTTGTTGAATATTTTCTCTGTTTCTTCCTGCGTTACCCTTGGGTCTTTTCTACCCCTTTGTAATAATACAGGGCAATTAATTTTTCCTGCATATACATAAGGTTTTAAATCGAATGCCCAAAAACCATGTAAGGCTCCTCCCCAAAAGGTAAGCATTGTTCCCAATGGCTCTGCAGGCAATTTCATGATTTTTAAGCGGCCTTCCACAGCATCGCCCAAGGATGCAAAGGGCATATCCAGTATTACTTTGGCAGGTGCCAGGTTATAATCATTAATAGCTTTGGTAATGGTAGAAGCTCCCAGTGATACACCATACAGGATAATATTTTTTTCGCCCTTTTTCTCGAGGTAATCATACACAAGTTTTACATCTTCTGCTTCTTTGTAACCGATGGTGCAGTAATTTCCCCCGCTGTTTCCATGCGCTCTAAAATCCAGTAACAATGTATTGTACCCTAGCTTACGAAAAGCTGCGGCCTCCGGAAGTAAAGATGATTTTTTAGCTCCATGACCATGAAAAATGGCAATTGTACCTTTGGCAGACAGTACAGGTAAATACCAGCCTTCCAGTTTCAAATTATCTGCTGTAGTAAAATATACAGCTTGTACTATAGTGTCTGGTTTTATATTTTGCTGCTTCACAGCTTTTGCTCCAAAAAGGATATCAGTTGTTTTATCCCAGGTAGTTTTGTCCGCCGCATTTTTTATAGTCACCTGGCTGCGCTCATAAAAATGCGTTAGTTTATATGCATGAAAAATTACTATTATATTAAACAAAAAAAAGAGAACGATTATGGTTCTCAAAAGCAGTTTTACTGATTTTTTCATTATCCTTTATTATAATTTCAAAAATACTTTAATCAATGTACAAACGGTAAAATTTGTTTGTTGTTATTCATTATTTTTATGGACTAATTTAAAATTTAAATCACAATCTATATGCTAATTTCTAAAAAGATGCTCGGAGCGGTACTGTGCATTGGTTCTTTAACTGCCGTTTCCCAACCATCTAAATTTGAATGGAAACAGGCCACGTCTGGCGGTTATACTTATAAATATGTAACCAACGATCCATCAAAGGCAAGATTCTATACCCTCAAAAATGGTCTTACCGTTATCCTGAGTCCTACTAACAAGGATCCCCGTATTCAATCGTATGTTGCAATTAAAGCAGGTAGTAAAACAGATCCGGCCACCAACACCGGCCTGGCTCATTACCTGGAGCATATGATGTTTAAAGGCACCAACAAATATGGCACGCTGGACTGGGCAAAAGAAAAACCAGAGCTGGATAAAATAAATGCATTGTACGAAGTGTACAATAAAACCACCGACGAAGAAAAGCGCAAAGCCATCTACCACCAGATTGATTCTGTGAGTGGCGTGGCCAGTAAATATGCTATTGCAAATGAATATGATAAAATGATGAGTTCGATGGGTGCCCAGGGAACCAATGCGTTTACTTCGTTTGAGCAAACAGTATATACAGATGATGTGCCTGCGGCTTCCATAGATAAATACATTGCAGTGCAGGCAGAACGTTTCAGAGATTTGCAATTAAGAATATTTCATACCGAGCTGGAAGCGGTGTACGAAGAAAAAAACAGGGGATTGGACAATGACGGCAGAAAAGTAATTGAAAAATTATTTGGCGAACTGTTTAAAAATCATAATTATGGTTTGCAAACCACTATTGGTACTATTGAACATTTAAAAAATCCTTCGCTGGTAGAAATCAGAAAATATTTTAATACCTATTATGTGCCTAATAATATGGCCGTAATTATGAGTGGCGATTTTAATCCGGATGTGCTTATCAAAAAAATTGACGGAGCTTTTTCGTACATGCAAAATAACCCCGTACCCAAATATACTTTCAGCCCCGAAGCACCCATAACAGCTCCTATACTTGCAGAAGTGGTAGGCCCGGATGCAGAAAGTGTAACCATTGGTTTCAGGTTGCCGGGCAATAAGTCGAAAGATGTATTACTGGCAGATTTAGTAGGCCAGATTCTTACAAACGGCAAAGCCGGACTGATGGATCTGAACCTGGTAAAAAAACAAAAATTATTAAGAGCATCCGCATCTGCATTTACTTTAATAGACTATGGTATCCTTTACATGAGCGGCAATGCTACCCAGGGCCAAAGCCTTGAAGAAGTAAAATCTTTAATGCTCGGCGAAATAGAGAATCTTAAAAAAGGAAATTTTGATGATAACCTGATTACTTCTATTATTAATAATCTTAAAAAAAATACCATTCTTTCCTCAGAAACGTATAGCTCAAGAGCATCTAACCTGATGGATGCATTTACCAATGAACAGGATTGGAAAGGGCAGGTAGCGTATGTAGAACAGTTATCTAAAATTTCTAAAAATGATATCGTTGCTTTTTCCAATAAATATTTTGGAGATAATTATGTAGCCATCATTAAAAGAAAAGGGGAAGATAAAAATATTGTAAAAGTAGATAAGCCTGCAATTACCCCGGTAGAAACCAACAGTACCAAACAATCGCCATTTGTGAGAACGGTGAATAATATGCCAGCTACACCGGTGAGCCCTGTTTGGATAAACTATAATAAGGATCTGCAAAAATCTACCATTGGCCCTGCACGGGTTTTATATGTTCAAAACAAAGACAACAGCATCTTTCGTTTGCGCTATCGTTTTGACTTAGGAACATGGAACGATAAAAAATTGGGTGTTGCCACACAGTATCTTTCTTTTCTGGGTACCGGTAATAAAACTGCAGAAGATATAACCAAAGAGTTTTACAAAATTGCCTGTAGTTTTAATATAAGTGCCGGCCCCGAATATACCACGGTGATGATAGAGGGATTGCAGGAAAATTTTGATAAAGCAGTTTTGTTATTTGAAGACCTGCTGACCAATTGCAAAGAAGATGAAGGCGCTTTGAAATCATTGAAAGCACGTATGACAAAAGCCAGAACAGATGCCAAAGCAAATAAAGGCGCTATCCTGAATGGTTTAACTGCCTATGCAAGATTTGGCAGCAACAATCCATTTAATAATGTAATGAACGAAAAGGAAATGCAGGATTTAAATGCTGCAGATTTAGTAAGCATGCTGCATAACCTTAACCAATACCCACACCAGGTAATGTATTATGGTCCCCAGGTATTGCCTGCATTAACGGCTTCTTTAAAGAAAATGCATAAGATGCCGGCTTCCTTTACAAAGGCACCTGCTAAAATTAATTTTGTACCTGCTGCTCAAAATGCTAACCAGGTTTTGTTTGCAGATTATAATATGGTGCAGGCAGAAACCCGTTGGATTAGAAACAATGGATTATTTAATGCCAATGATGAAGCTGTGGTAAATATGTTTAATAACTATTTTGGCGGTGGTATGGGAGCAGTGGTTTTTCAAACCATTCGTGAGTCTAAAGCATTGGCATATTCTACCTTTGCTTATTTTGTAACACCAGAGAAAAAGGAAGATCCTTATTACACCATTGCCTATGTAGGAAGCCAGGCAGATAAATTTAACGAAGCCGTAGTAGCCATGAATGAGTTGCTAACTGAAATTCCTGAGATACCTTCTAATATTGAGTTTGCAAAAAGCGGTATCAAGAAGGATATCGAAACACAGCGCATCACACAGGATGGTATTATTTTTAATTTTCTGGATGCCGAACAAAAAGGTTTAACAGAAGATCTGCGAGTAAAAAAATATGCTGCTGTAGATAAAATAGGGTACAAAGAACTGAAAGATTTTCACAGTAAAAATATTGCAGGCAAACCTTATACTTATGCTATTGTAGCCTCTGAGAGTAAGATTAAAATGGATGATCTAAAAAAACTGGGTGAGTTTAAAAAATTGAGCCTGGAAGAAATATTTGGGTACTAAGCCTTACCGGGATGTTTAAAAAAAGCTGCCATCAATCTTAAAAATTGATGGCAGCTTTTTTATTAGTGTAAAATTTTTATTATGCCTGATTGAATATTATGGCCACAAATTTTAAAATCAAAAGAAAGCGTTACAACTTCCCATCCCTTATTTCCTCCACCACATCAGGGTCCAGCAAAGTACTGATATCTCCAAGGTTCTTTGTTTCTCCTTCTGCAATTTTTCTAAGAATGCGGCGCATAATCTTACCGCTTCTTGTTTTTGGAAGTCCGGAAACAAACTGAATTTTATCTGGCCTGGCAATAGCGCCAATAATTCTTGAAACAGTCATACTGATATCCTGCCGTCTTAAATTTTCGTCTCCATGATGACCGTTATAAATAACATATGCATAAATGCCTTGTCCTTTAATATCATGCGGATAGCCAACAACTGCACTTTCCACCACACCGGAATGCATGTTAATGGCATTCTCTACTTCGGCAGTACCAATTCTGTGCCCGCTGATATTTAAAACATCATCTACCCTTCCGGTGATGCGGTAATTGCCATCAGCATCTTTTAATGCTCCATCTCCTGTAAAATATAAATTGGGGTAAGTGGCAAAATAATTAATACGGCAGCGCTCATGATCGCCCCAGGTAGTTCTTAAAATACCGGGCCAAGGTGCTTTGATACAAAGGTTTCCTTTCATGATACCATTTTCATCTTTTTCGGTTACCTCATGCCCGTTTTCATCTACCAGCAATGGCTGCACACCGGGCATGGGAAGCGAAGCCCAGGTGGGTTTTGCCGGTGTAACACCTGCCATATTACTTATTAAGCAGGCTCCCGTTTCTGTTTGCCACCAGGTATCTATAATGGGGCATTTTTTCTTGCCGATATTTTCATCGTACCAATGCCATGCTTCTTCATTTATAGGTTCGCCCACCGTGCCCAATACTTTTAAAGAAGAGAGGTCTTTTCCTTTTATTGGATCGGTGCCATAACTCATCAAACTTCTAATGGCGGTTGGGGCAGTGTAAATACAATTTACTTTATGCCGTTCTACAATATCCCAAAAACGTCCTGCATCCGGCCAGGTAGGAATGCCTTCAAACATAACTGAAGAAGCGCCGGCACTTAATGGGCCGTAAACAATATAACTATGGCCCGTTATCCATCCAATATCTGCTGTGCAAAAATGTATATCGCCCGGTTGGTATTGAAACACATTTACGAAAGTATAAGTGGTCCATATCATGTAGCCGGCACAGGTATGCACCACTCCTTTAGGTTTGCCGGTGCTGCCTGAAGTATATAAAATAAACAATGGATCTTCTGCATCCATTTCCACTGCAGGGAAAGAGATAAGCCCGTTTTTTTCCACCTGTTCCAATGCATGTTCCATTTCATCTTCCCACCACACGTCTCTCCCTTTTATCATAGAAACCGGGGTTCTGGTGCGGGTATATACAATTACTTTTTTAATGGTTCTGTTGCCAATTAATGCATCATCAATCACTGCTTTTAAAGGAATATCTTTTCCGCCACGGAAAGCACCATCGCAGGTAATAATAAATTCTGCCTGTGCATCGTATAGCCTGTCTGCAATACTTTGTGCACTAAAGCCGCCAAATATTACACTATGCACTGCGCCAATCCTGGCACAACCCAGCACTGCATAAGCCAGTTCCGGTACCATGCCCATATAGATACAAACACGGTCGCCTTTTTTCACTCCGTTGTTCACCAACATTTGTGCAACCTGGCAAACCCTTTTGTGCAGGCGTGCATACGTAACCACCCGCACCCTTTCTTCCGGATTATTGGGCTCCCATATAAATGCAGGCGCATCGGCCATATGTGGCAAATGACGGTCAATACAATTTTCAGTGATATTTAATTTGGCACCTTTAAACCATTCTATCTTTGGCTCGGTAAAATTCCAGTTCAGCACCTGGTCCCACTTTTTTTTCCATAAAAAGTTTTCAGCTACATCCCCCCAAAATTCTTCGGGGTCTTCTACACTTTTATTGTAATTGCTGTGATACTGTTCTAAACTTTTAATCTGATAAGGATATGACATAGCATTTTTTTTATGGGTTAAAAATAGGAAACATTCTAAAGCAGCGAATTTAAATGTTGCTAAATTGGTATATTTATGCTAAACAAGTATAGCTAATCCTTTAATTTAGGTTTATGAAACAGATTGCCTGCCCCAAATGCAAAAGCGAAGACCTGGCTAAAAGCGGCGTTATTAAAGGACGCCAGCGGTTTCGCTGTAAACATTGTAATTACTTTTTTACAGTAATGAAAGAAGGAAAAAACATAGATCCTTACTATGTTATTAAAGCATTGCAACTATACCTGGAAGGTGTTACGTTAAGAGAAATTGAAAGGATACTGGGCATCAGTCATGTATCGGTAATGAACTGGGTAAAAAAATACAACATTAAAGCACCGGCCAACCCTGAGTACCGCCCTGCCTACAAAGTGCTTAACCATGCGGAGCTGGTGGAATTTTTTAGTAATAAAGAATCACTAAAAAGTGCAGGCTGTATCGTAACAGAATTGGGAGATAAATTCATGCTGATAAAATGGGAACGGTTTAGAAAAAATATGCTTTAAAAAGTATACAGTTAGCAGCGCTATACATCGTGTTTGGAAAGGGCTATTTTCTTTTGCGAAATTGTCCTGATTATTAAAAACGTTGCTTATGTTAAAAAAATCGATTGCACTCGCTGTATTTATTTTATGGACTGCTTATCTTACTGCCCAGGGTGTTGGCGCCAGCGGAATAGATCACAGTTATAAACCAATGACATTTAAACTGGATGAAAAAGGGCAAAAGTTTATCCGCCTCATTACCTGGCACCAGATGTGGGTATCACATACCATTAATAATCCGGGAACATTAGATGTAAATGGCAAGGTTCAAAATTCAACAACTGATATGGCCATCCGGCGGTCCCGGTTTCTGATACAGGCCCAGGTATCACCAAGGTTTATGATTGTTAGCCATTGGGGCATCAATAATCAAAGTTTTATCAATGGAGGTGGTTCCGGAACAATGGGAACAGGTTCCAGTGCAGGCGCACAAGGGGGCAAGCGACCGCAACTTTATATTCATGATGCATGGACGGAGTTTGCCGTAAAACCCGGCAAGTTGCACCTGGGCACCGGGTTGCATTACTGGAACGGGGTTTCACGCATGAGCAGTCATAGCACACTAAATTTTATGACATTGGATGCACCCGTTTTTAATTGGTACAATATTGAAGCAACAGATCAGTTTGCACGCCAGTTGGGGATATATGCAAAAGGCCAGGTGGGCAGGGTAGATTACAGGTTTCATGTGAACAAACCATTTGCTTTTGGATCTGCCTCGTCTACTGTAAATTCAGTAAATGCAACCAATATTTTAAATGAACACTGGAGTACGGGAGGCTATGTAAATTATATGTTCTTTGATAAGGAAAGTAATGTTTTACCTTATTTTGTTGGTACTTACCTGGGGGCAAAAAAGGTATTCAATATTGGTGCCGGATGGTACAGTCAAAAAGGTGCTACTGCAAGCAAAGCTTCAGCCACTGATGCTGTAAAAGAGCATAACCAGCGAAACCTGGGGGCTGATGTTTTTCTGGATATGCCACTTAATAAAAAGAAGGGTACTGCCATCAGTGTTTACAGCGTGTTTTACAATTATGATTATGGCCCCAATTACCTGCGCAATATTGGCATACTTAACCTTCATGCCGGCACCCAGCCAATTTCAATTGATAATAAAGTAAGTTGGTCAGGAGGGGGTAATCTGCAACCCACCATTGGTACGGGAAATATCTGGTACACACAGGCTGGCTACCTTTTACCCAAACTAAAAAACGGTACGGCATTTATGCCTTATGCTTCTTATACCGTTAAGAAATTTGAACGCATAGGTAAATCCTCGGGGCAGTACGACCTTGGCCTGAATTACCTTGTCAATAATCACAATGCTAAAATAACTATACAATACAGCACAAGACCGGTTTATAAAACAGAAAGTGGTAATCCGGAACGCAATGGAAGTAAAGGGGCATTTATCTTACAAACACAAATTTTTCTTTAAATTAAACCAACTATAATCATTTAAAAAAACAGTATGGATAACATTCAACAACCACAAAAGGGCATGGGCTTTATCATCGGGGCTTCTTCCGTTGGTACACTTATAGAATGGTACGACTTCTATATATTCGGTATGCTTGCCACCATTTTATCTAAGCAGTTTTTTCCGGAAGATTCAGGAACATCTGCTTTGCTAAGTACGCTGGCCATTTTTGCAGCAGGTTTTATTGTGCGTCCCTTTGGTGCATTGGTTTTTGGCAGGATAGGAGATATGATTGGCCGTAAATATACTTTTTTACTAACGCTGATATTGATGGGTGGTTCAACTTTTGCCATTGGCCTGGTGCCTGGTTTTAATACCATTGGATGGGCAGCGCCGGTGATTGTATTATTTCTTCGTTTAGTTCAGGGCCTTGCATTGGGTGGTGAATATGGTGGTGCAGCTACCTATGTTGCAGAGCATGCTCCTGCAGATCGTCGCGGATACTGGACAAGTTGGATACAAACTACTGCCACATTGGGTTTATTCCTTGCGCTCGGTATTATTATCTTAATTCGTCAGCAGCAGGGAGTAGAAAATTTTTCTGCTGAATGGGGTGGATGGCGTTATCCTTTCTGGATATCTTCTTTACTGGTAGTTGTTTCCATCGTTATACGGATGCGGATGAGTGAGTCGCCCATGTTTGCCAAAGTAAAGGCCGAAGGAAAAACTTCTGTTAATCCATTGAAAGAAAGTTTTGGCCACCGGACTAATTTTAAAATGGTGCTGTTGGCATTATTTGGTGCAGTGATGGGGCAGGGTGTAGTTTGGTACACCGGCCAGTTTTATGCTCAAAGTTTTATAGAAAATATTTGTAAGGTAAATTTTGTAGACTCCAGGAATATCCTGCTGATTGCTATTTTATTTGCCACTCCATTCTTTGTAGTATTCGGTTCTTTAAGTGACCGTATCGGAAGAAAATGGATCATGATGCTGGGCATGTTGCTGGCTATATTTTCTTACCGGCCCATCTATCAAACTTTTCTGGATTATACCAGCCCTGCAGAAAGAAGAGATATGGTAGATCTTTCTAAAACTACCCAATCAGATGCGGTAGCATCACTGGATTCCAAAGATAAAATGAAGATGCTGGTAACTACAAAATATGATACCGCCTATACCGATGGAGCCGTATATACTTATACAAAAGTGGATACGATTCACTATGCCAATGACTATTCAGGTTTAACTGCTTCCATTGGTCATATATCAGTTAATAAAGAAAATCCTGCTGCCTTTGATACCATTCTTGTTAAATCGAAAGTTACTGCAGGTGTCACGTTAACTGATGGTATTACCTACATTAGTGTAAATAAAAAATCAGCCAAACCCGGGGTGGTAATAGAAAAATCTTTAGGCAGAGATACTTTCTGGAAGATGGTAGGCTGGTTATTTATCCTGATTCTTTTTGTAACCATGGTATATGGCCCAATGGCTGCTTTTTTGGTGGAATTATTTCCTACCAAAATTCGTTATACATCCATGTCTTTGCCTTACCATATTGGCAATGGTGTGTTTGGCGGCCTGGTTCCTTTTTTAGGAACACTCATTGTGGAGTTCACCAAAAATAAAGACAATCCGGGTGGGGATCCGTTGGCAGGATTGTGGTACCCGATAGGCATTGCAGCACTTTGCCTCATCATTGGTACTGTTTACCTACGTAATAAGATTGACAAAGATGTAATGGATTAATTTAAAAAACTTAAACTTAAAAATATGAATACGATAAAAAAATATTTGGGCATCATCTGGATATTGCTGGCCCCGGCTATTGTTGGCTTTTTAATATGGCAGGCTGCTGATAAAATTGGTAATGCTACAGAAGCTACTAAAGCCAATGTAACACTTCAATGGAGTATCATACTGATCATCTTCTTTCCAATTTGCATTGGGTTAGTCATTTTTGGTTACTATGCTTTAAAAGGATATTTCGAACACCTTCCTGAAAGTTCTGCAGAAATAACTGATTAATAAATTCAGAATGATTTGACGGGATAACATAGTTTACCTACATTCGGTAGCTATGTTATCCTTTTTATTTTTTATAAAATGCAAAACAATCTTAAACGGCAAAAATTAATCCTGGTGAGTATCCTGCTCATGTTGTCGTTTACATACCCCATCATTTCCATTGCAAACCTTCCCTATCTTTTTGCAGGCATCCCTGTTTTGTTTCTCTATATTTTAATAACCTGGATCTTTGCCATTATCATTTTGTACCGCTTAGCCGACCGTAAACAAAAGAAGGAAGATGAATAATTTTGTTGCCATATTGTGCGCATTGTTTTACCTGGGGCTTTTGTTTGCTGTGGCCTATTATGCTGAGTACCGATTAAAAAAAGGGCGTAGTATAATTAACAATGGATATGTGTATGCCTTATCGCTGGGAGTGTATTGTACTGCATGGACATATTACGGAAGTGTGGGTCAGGCTTCTACTAAAGGCATTGAATTTTTAGCCGTGTACATTGGCCCCACCATCATGGCAGCATTGTTTTGGCCAGTGTTACGCAAAATCATCCGCATTTGCAAAACACAACACATCAGCAGTATTGCAGATCTTATTTCTATCCGCTACGGAAAAAACTTTTCACTGGCCGTAGTAGTCACTATTCTTTGTATGGTGGGCATTATTCCTTACATCGCATTACAACTGAAAGCCATTTCAGACAGTATGAACATTTTAACCGGTGCTGCTGAAACAGGTACCGGGCTAAAAAATATTTTCGCCGATAACACTTTGTATATTTCCGGGGTACTTGTTTTTTTTATTATCCTGTTTGGTGCCAGGTCTATTGATGCATCTGAAAAACATGAGGGCCTGGTGGCGGCTATTGCTTTTGAATCTATTGTAAAATTAGTAGCACTGGTGGCAGTAGGTTTGTTTGTTACGTTTGGATTATTTGACGGGTTTGGCGATATCTTCTCAAAGGCTGCCGGTAATGAAACACTAAAAAAATTATTTCAATTTAGTGAAAGCACCAATTATACTACCTGGACGGGCTTGATCTTATTATCAATGCTGGCAATCATTTTTCTGCCAAGGCAATTCCATATGAGCGTGGTAGAAAATGTAAAAGAAACCCATTTAAAAAAAGCCATCTGGATATTTCCACTCTATCTTTTATTAATCACTTTTTTTGTATTGCCAATTGCTTTTGGAGGAACACTGTTATTGGGTAAAACAGGTATCAATGCAGACAACTATGTATTGGCATTGCCTATGCAGTATGGTGCAAAATTCCTCAGCCTGTTTACTTTTATTGGCGGATTTTCTGCAGCCACCAGCATGATCATTGTAGAAACCATTGCCATCAGCACCATGATGAGTAATAATATTGCCACACCGCTTTTGCTGGCATCACAAAAATTTAAAGCCAAAGGCGACGGACAGTTGAAAAACCCCATTTTAAACATCAGGAGGTTTAGTATTTTTTTGATTATAGCATTGGCTTTTTTGTATGACAAATTAGTAGCACAAAATTTTTCCCTGGTATCTATTGGTATGGTTTCTTTTGCTGCAGTGGCACAGTTTGCGCCTGCAGTGCTGGGTGGCATTTACTGGAAACAGGCTTCTCAAAAAGGCGCTATGGCAGGCATTTGTGTGGGATTTGTTACCTGGTTTTATACAGCAGTAATCCCATCTATTGCAGCCTCAGGTTTTATCAATGCAGGTATTACAAATGAAGGGCTGTTTGGTATGGGGTGGTTAAAACCATTTTCACTTTTTGGTATGCAGGGAATGGATTCGGTAACACATTGTTTTTTCTGGAGCATGCTGTTTAATATCATTGCTTTTGTATCGGTATCTCTCTATAGTAATAAATCGGCACAGGAAGTTTACCAGGCAGATATTTTTGTTGACATCTTTCGCCATTCGGCTAAACCAGACATTAATATGATCTGGAAAGGAACGGCCTATCTTCCCGATCTGAATTCTTTGCTGGCAAATTTTCTTGGCAATGAAAGAGCCGAAAAAATATTAGTTAATTATGCCAACCGTAATAAAATTTCATTGGATACTAAAAAGGCAGACCCACGTATGGTGGAATTTGCAGAGAAAATATTGGGTGGTGCCATTGGTTCTGCATCAGCACGTATTATGGTAAGCAGTGTTACCAAAGAAGAAGAATTAACTATTGATGAAGTGTTAAAAATATTAATGGAATCTCAACAAATAATGGTACTGAATAAAGAGCTCAGAAAAAAATCTGTTGAGCTGCAAAAAGCAAGAGACCAGTTGATTGATGTTAATAAACAATTGCAGGATATTGATAAAACCAAAGATGAATTTTTAAACACTGTAACCCATGAACTGAGAACACCACTTACTTCCATCAGGGCCATGACGGAAATTTTACATGATAATACTGATATGGATGAAGAACAGCGGCAGCATTTTTTATCAGGCATTATTAAAGAAACAGAAAGGCTGAGTCACCTGATAACACAGGTGCTGAATCTTGAAAAATATGAAAGCGGAAAACAGCAACTGAACATTAGCAGCGTGCAGTTGAACAGTTTAATAAAAGAGGCAGTAGCATCCATCAGGCCTCTGGCCAATGAAAAAAAGATTACTACAGAAATAAATATTCCTGATACCATATTTTTGGTACAGTGCGATGCAGATCTTATTATGCAGGTGCTGACGAACTTATTATCCAATGCTGTAAAATTTGCGCCGGAAAAAGGCCGGATTTCAGTGTCAGTTCATAACAATCTTGATGGGCTTCAAATTTGGGTGGAAGACAATGGCAAGGGCATTGAACCCGGCCTGCATGAATTAATTTTTGATAAATTTTTCCAGGCAAAAAATCAAAACCTGCGAAAGCCCGAAGGCAGTGGTTTAGGACTTGCCATTTGCAAAAAGATCATTGATTTGCATGAGGGCAGCATTTGGGTGAACAGTGAAATAAACAAAGGATCTAAATTTATTTTTACTTTGCCATTAAATTAAAGAAATCAATGAAAGCACTAAAAAAAATATTGGTAGTGGATGATGATCCTTATATATTAATGTCATTAGAATTTTTAATGAAAAAAAATGGCTACGATGTTATGATTGCCCGCAATGGAAAAGAAGCACTGGAATTGGTGGAAAAACAATTGCCAGACCTCGTTTTATTAGACATTATGATGCCCGATGTGGATGGCTATGAAATTTGCAGGTACATCAAAAAAACAGCTAAAATCAAACACGCAAAAGTTGTTTTTATGAGTGCCAAATCAAAAGAAGCTGACATACAAAAAGGATACGACTTAGGTGCTTCATATTATATCAGTAAACCATTCAGCACAAGAGAACTGGTAAAAAAAGTGAACGAAATGCTATTATGATATTCCTAAAGTTATTTTATGTTGCTAATTCCCATCGCCCGGTAAATGGTTTCATGAATTTTTGGCCTAACATTCATTTTTAGCAAAGTATTGCTTCCAGAAGGATGAACACGATTGCTTAAAAAAACATACACCAGGCCATTTACAGGATCAGCCCATGTGCTGGTGCCAGTGAAGCCGGTATGGCCAAAGCTATTGGCAGGTGCTGATAAAGTTGGGTATGGTTCACTACGGGTATTGTTGTCTTTCTCCGGTTTGTCAAAACCATAACCACGCCTGCTGATAGTACTTTGGTAAGCTGTAAAAAGCGCCACTGTTTTTTCCTGCAGGTAACGTTTTCCATTGTAAGTGCCTCCATTCATTAGCATTTGCATAAGAGCTGCAATGTCATATGCATTGCTGAATAATCCTGCGTGACCAGCCATACCTCCCATCATTGCAGCACCCGGGTCGTGCACATCTCCCCTTATAAGCTGGTTGCGAAATTTGGTTTCTTCTTCTGTAGGTACAATCAGGCTCACCGCATGTTTCTGCAAAGGATTGAAACCAATAGAGGGCAAACTCATGGGCGCATAAAAATATTTTTTTGCATATGCATCAAGGGTCATCCCACTCACTTGTTCTACAATACTGGCTAAGAAAATAAAATCATTATCGCTGTAAACATATTTATTATCCGGCCCAAGCGGACTTTTTAAAATTCTTTGCTGTATGGTATCAATCCATCTATCGGCCATATATAACTGATCGGCTACCCTGATATTAAATGAATCCTTTTTCTTATCGGAGTAAATATTGGTTAGCGGTTTGCCTTCAGCATCCAGGGTTTCTTTATAAAAAGGGATATAAGAAACCAGGCCGGCCTCATGCAATAATATTTTTTTAATTAATAAATTTTCTTTGTTGGTTCCCCTGACGTATGGAAGGTAATCGCCTAATTTTTTATTAAGATCAATTTTGCCTTCGTCATACAACTTCATTAGAGAAATAGTAGTTGCACAAATTTTAGTTACAGATGCCATATCAAAAACAGATTCAATGGTCATCGCTTCTTTTGCATCATAGGTATAATTGCCATATGCTTTTTCAAAAGCAATTTTTCCGTCTTTTAAAATGAGTACTACACAGCCTGGTGCGGCTTTATTGGCAATGGCATCATTGGCAATAGAATCAATTTTGCTGATGCCTGCTAAATCCATGCTCCATTGGTTGGTGGATGAGGCCTTAACCGGAGTTTTAATGGCATACCCAAATTTTAAATTATTGCATACAGTTACAGGTAATACCCCTTTGTAATCAAGTTTACCCTGCAGCAAATCCGCAGCTACTGCCTGTATGATATCATCATCTTCATAACATATAACCAGGTTTTTTGCATCGCACCAGTTTTTTGCTGCATAAGCATTCCCAAATTGTAAGAGGATACTGTTTGTTTTTTGCTGCAACTCATTTACCAATGCAATCGTTAATGAACTGAGACCAAAATTGCTTGCGGGGCTACGTCCTAAATTGTGCAGACCAACCACCACTTTTTTAAAATTTTTATGGATGTTATTTACAAATCCGGTTATATCAGCACTGTCTTTAACTTCATCAGCGGCATAAAATATAGTGGCATTGTAATCTGATTTCATTCTTTGTGCCAGTGCATTTTCTATTTTAGTGCCAATAGCAATAAAAGCTACATCGCCTGTTTTATTATTGTTCCAGGTAGATAAAGGAAAAAAGCTGTCATCTTTTTTTATGGCAAGTGTAATGGCATTTTCTGCTACCAGTTTGCGCATAGCTGGTATCCCTGCATTTAAATCGGCCGTAAGGTTGGCTGTTTGTATGGGAGTGTAGTTATTTAAACCATATTCATATTTTGACTGTAATACTTTTTTGCAATGCAGTTCTATATCGGCCCAGCTTAATTTATTGTTTGCAATGGCTTCTTTAATTTTTGTAATAGCCAGTGGTACATCTCCGGGCAGGCATAGCATATCATTGCCGGCAATCAGCGACAATACAGAGGCTTCTCCATCGGGAAAGAATTTTTTTACACCCTGCATCTCCAGGGCATCAGTAAAAGTTAGTCCCTGGTAGCCCAGTTTGTTCCGCATAAGGCCATTAATATTTAGTGGCGAAAGAGAAGTGGCCCTGTTGGCCGTTGTATCAATAGAAGGAATAAATAAATGAGCAACCATCACACTGCTTACACCTGCATTAAAAATTTGGCGAAATGGGTATAGCTCCAGCGAATCAAGTTGGGCCATGGTTTTATTAATCACCGGGAGGTCGTAATGCGAATCTACATCCACATCACCATGGCCGGGAAAATGTTTGGCACAGGCCATAACACCCACATCCTGCATCCCCCTCATATATTCAATTCCATAACGGGCAACTTTATATTTGTCTTCGCCAAAACTACGTTCGTTAATTACCGGGTTATTAGGGTTGTTGTTTATATCTACTACCGGCGCATAATTAACGTGAAGACCTACACGCTTACATTGTTCTCCTACTAAATTTCCATATTGATAAACAATTGATGCATCCTGCATGGCTCCCAACATCATTTGCCTGGGCAGGGGCAGTACACTGTCTGTCATTCGCATACCAACACCCCATTCTGCATCAATGCACATTAAAATGGGGGTTTTGGCTTTTGCCTGCAGTTTGTTGATGATCTCTGCTTGTTTTACAGGACTTCCCTGGAAAACACAGATTCCTCCTATATTATATTGGGTGATAAGCGAATCTACCTGGGCCTCAAAAAAAGTAACTGTTTTTGTTTTACCATCTATGGTTGACAAACGGACCACCATTAATTGTGCGATGCGTTCATCATTGTTTAAGGTTTTATAGACACTGTCTGCCCAAAGGGTAGATTTATTATTTTGAGCAGTTACGTTTAAAAATCCGGCAAAAACAACAAAAGCAATCAAACAGATAAATTTCAACATACGTTCTTTTTATAGTCACAAATTAAGAAGAATTAAGTTTTAAGGTCAACGCAAATGTAATTTTTAACTTTAAGAAACTTCAGCAGCAAAAAAGTAAGTGATAAAATGATAGTGCCATCAACATGAAACTTTTGCAATATTGAATGATTAACTTTTTAACTGCGTATTTTTGCAGCAACACTAAAGAAAAATTTATTTTGCCCGATATTATTCAATTACTTCCGGATAACATTGCCAACCAGATTGCTGCCGGTGAAGTGATTCAGCGGCCTGCCAGTGCTGTAAAGGAATTGCTGGAAAATGCAGTGGATGCAGGGGCAGATGAAATAAAACTGCTGGTGAATGATGCCGGTAAAGCATTGATACAGGTGATAGACAATGGCAAGGGTATGAGCGAAACTGATGCCCGCATGGCTTTTGAAAGGCACGCTACTTCTAAGATTAGAAATATAGATGATTTGTTTAGGATTAAAACCATGGGTTTTAGGGGCGAGGCCCTGGCCAGTATTGCCGCAGTAGCCCAGGTAGAAATGAAAACCAAAAGGGCAGAAGATGATGCCGGCGTGTATTTGGAAATTGAGAATAGTGTGGTAAAAAAACAGGAGCCTGTGGCAATGGAAAACGGCAGCAGTATTGCAATGAAAAATTTATTTTTTAATGTTCCTGCACGTAGAAATTTTTTAAAAAGCAATGCTTCAGAATTAAAACATATTGTAGATGAATTTATAAGGGTAGCCATGGCTTTTCCTGAAATATTCTTTTCATTTTCTTCCAATGGGCAGCAGGTTTTTCACCTGGAAAAAGGTTCTTTAAAACAACGGATTGTTCAAATTCTTGGCAGCAGTTATAATGCTAAACTCGTAAGTGTGCAGGAGCATACCGATTACCTGGATATTATAGGGTTTGTTGGTAAGCCGGAAACGGCTAAAAAAACAAGGGGTGATCAATATTTTTTTGTAAACAACCGGTTTATAAAAAGTGCCTATCTCAATCATGCGGTGATGAATGCTTTTAATGAAATGATTGGCAAAGACAGTTACCCGATGTATGCTCTGTTTATAGACCTGGATCCGGCACAGTTGGATATTAATGTGCATCCTACCAAACAGGAAATAAAATTTGAGGATGAAAAGATTGTATATGCTTTTGTGCAAAGTGCTGTGAAACATGCTTTGGCTCAATTTAGTATTACACCCACATTGGATTTTGATTTGGATGCGGATATACAAAACCTGGATGCAGTGAACAAACCTTTTACTGAAGAGCATAAATCATCTGCAGCTTCTTCTTCATTGTATCAAACATTTTCGCAAAAGAACCAGGCCCATTTTATAGAAAACAAAAGTGAGTTAAAACACTGGAAAGATTTTTATGAACCTGCTTCAAAGAATTCAGATTCAAAAGTTCAAAGTTCAGATTTAAACGTTCAGGGACAGCGCTCATTTGCCGTTGATGAGTTTACAAGCATCCGAAATATTTCGGAAATTTCAGGGCTTAAAACTGAGTATTTATTACAGATTCACAACGCATATATTGTTGTGCAAAACGATCGTGGTTATTTACTCATCAATCAGCAAAATGCGCATGAGCGTATTTTGTATGAAAGATTTATGAATGCATTTTCGGGCAAGGCAATTGCCACTCAAAGAAGTTTATTCCCCGGCACCATCGAACTCTCTGCGGCTGATGCCCTATTGCTCACAGAGTTGTTGCCAGACCTGCACCTGTTGGGTTATTTGCTGGAGCCTTTTGGCAACAACACTTTTGTAATTCAGGGTACCCCTGCAGACATGGACACCGGAAATGAAAAAATGGCAATTGAAAAAATACTGGAGCAATACAAACATTTTAGCACCGATCTTAAATTTTCTAAAAGAGAAAAACTGCTTCGTTCCATGGCACTGCAACAGGCTATAAAAACCGGGATGTCTTTAGGCCAAAAGGAAATGAATATTTTGGTAACCGATTTGTTTGCCTGTGGGGTACCCAACAGTACACCCAATGGCAAGCCCACTTATATGAGTTTTAAAAAAGAAGAGCTGGATAAAATGTTTGGGCGGTAGAGAAGAACTAAAAATGTGCTAAAGCCACATGGGTTGTATAATTGCTGACTACCCAACAAAGAAGGAACGGCAATTCCGGTAGATATTGACATCACTGCTTTTTTGAATTGTATGGGGTTTTAACCTTAATATTTTTCCCTGATGTTTTTTAAGAATTCTTCTACCGCCCTGCGAACAGGGGTAGCACCTGTTTGATAATTATTAGCCAATACAGAAAAGATTAGCAGCTTATTATTTTTAGTAATCAGGTATCCACTCAATGCGCAATTATTACTAAGGGTGCCCGTTTTGGCATAAATAAAACCTTTCTCTGTTTTATAATAACTGCTCAGGGTTCCCTCGCCACCAGTTGGCAAAATATTTTTGATACGCTCCCAGTCAAATTCATTCTTCATTTTATTCAATAAATAAACGAAGCTTTTAGGTGTAAATAAATTGTACCTGCTTAGGCCGCTGCCATCTACCCATTTTGGTTTTTGCGGAATGTCTTTTAAATCTGTGTTTAAAAGATAAGCAATCATTTCCCCATCACTCATATAACCCAGTTTTTCGTTACTGGCCATTAATAATGTTTGCTCCGCAAAAAAATTATCGCTTCGGTGCATCATGGGTTTAAAGAGGGAGTCGGAGGGTTGTGTTTTAAAATTTGTATATTTTTTTGCATTGCCAAAATACTGCGGCATAGAATTGTATGGTAACCCCAATGTATCCAGTAAGAGTTCTAAATTGAAAAAGGAATAATTTGTAATAAAAGGGATTTCCTGTTTTTTAAATACTTCAGAGCTCTTTGTTCTAAAATTAAACTTGTTTGATTCTTTAGATCTGCTAACTATAAATTTCCCATCGCTTCCCAATAATTGTATCATTGGCTCATCAAAACATTTTCTTAAAAAATAGGAGGGTATGGATTGAATAGTTTTGCCATTTGAAATAAAGGTAACCTCATTGCCATAAATAGGGAAACTACTTCTCTCTGCCATGTAACCACTTCCATAGTCATCCCAGGCCCACCCTAATCCAAGCGCTTCAAACCGATGATTAATATCCATTGGGTAAGCAATTTTTTTCCTGCTGCTTTGTAATAGATTAAAAAAAGATTGATTAATAAAATCAGGATGTAAAAAAGTAGGATCGCCATTGGGTTTAAAATAAATACTATCAGCAGTTTCATATATTTTAAAACCATTTAAACTATCTCCTAAATATTTCATCCCTGCATATAAAGAGAACAATTTGGTATTACTGGCGGGTACAAAATATTTTTCTGCGTCATGCTCATACCAGTATTTGCCGGATGCCGGTTCGTAAATACTGATGCCGATATGCCCCTGGCGGATGGCAGTATCCTTTAATAATAATTTGCTGGCTTGCCGGGATATTTGCTTGTTTACACTGCAGGATGATATTGCAATGAGTAAACAAAAACAACCTACAAGCATGTAAACATTTCGAAAATTATTATTCATTTTACATTATTTTAAATCGTCAAATCGTCAAATCGTCAAATCAGCAAATCACCAAATCGCCAAATCACCAAATCACCAAATTGTCAAATCAATTCCTCTCCTGCACCCTCAGCCATCTTTCCGGAATCTCATTATTGCTGGCTTTTACATAATCGTTGTAACTGCAGGCTATAAAACTGCTATCGGGCAACTGCATCCACCAGCGGTTGGTTCTTTTACTTTGTAAAAAAATGGTCTCTACTTCTGTAAAAGCAGTATGGTACTCGTTGAAGTTGTTTCTTTCTTTAAAATCAGCTTCCTGTTTGCAACGGTTTTTGCCATCAATAAAATACCATATCATTTGCGAAATCTGTTTGGCTGTTAGTTCTTCTATATCATCCTGCGGGCGGTAACCATAAATACCAACACTGCTCATTTGTTTGCTAAGGCCTGCAAATCGGGTTAGCATACATGCTTCAATTCCTGTAAGGCCGTTGGGACAGTTTTTGTTGGCAGGGGCATCGCTGTATTTGATGGTACTCACATCAAAGCTAAGCATATGACTGTTGCGCATTACCGGTTCCATTTCATCAATATTTTCTGTAACAGTACCCACCCGGTAACAATCAAACCGCAGTTTATCCATCGTTTCCAGCATACGTGGATGTACAAAATAACTTTGAAAAGCAATATGGTTATAGTGTTTTACCATATTAGGTTCGCCGGTGAGCATTTCCATTAAAAAATTTTCGCTTCTTATGGGGCTTTCACCCCGCAGATCAATCATGGCATCTACACAGGTGGCTTCTACCTGCTGGTTTAATTCTATATAAGCATAATATTGAGCCAGTGTAATATCATGCGATCCGCCCAATAGCAAAACTGTTTTATTGAGGCGAAGCATTTCTGCCAGTATCGTTTTAATAGCCGCATAACTGTCTTTAATGGAAGCGCCCTTTTTTACATTGCCCAGGTCGGCAATAATAATATCAGTGTGCCAGTAATGGAGGCGGTATAAATGTTTGCGAATAATATTGGCGGCATTATTATCAGACTCAAAATAGCCATTGCCACGAAATTCGGTTATACCCAGTAAAATAATATCGGCATGTTCAATTTCAGGGAGTTCGTCTGTGAAAATATTAATATGTTTTGCAAGCTGGCCATCCGTATATCCTTCATCATCGTTCAACTCATGCACAGGTACAGGTTCCAGGAATTCAATAAGATCTAACATTAAAATAAGTTTGCGGCAAACCTAATAGAATAATTGGATAATTGGTAAACCTTGAGAATCATTTTTTATTTTATAAAAAGGATTTGGGCTGACATTAAACGGAAACTTAATTTAAATAATAGCAAATTTTAAAAACCGCCGCATTTATGATGATGATTTTATATAAAGAAAAGCCACCCTTTTAATTTTATGCATAGTTTTTTTATTTTCAAAAACTGACGTTACTCATATCCTTAAAAATATAACTCACTATCATTAACTTTGTCAAACCAAAAAATCAAACGGTCATGCCAGAAAATCAAAAAGTTCTTAGTGAAGTAGTGATAAAATTTGCCGGCGATAGCGGGGATGGAATGCAGCTAACCGGAAGCCAGTTTACCAATAATTCTGCCATGCTTGGATTAGACCTTGCAACTTTTCCTGATTTTCCTGCAGAAATCCGTGCTCCCATAGGAACCTTGCCCGGGGTGAGTGGATTTCAACTTCGTTTTAGCAGCGATCGTATTTTTACCCCCGGAGATGAATGTGATGTATTGGTAGCAATGAATGCGGCTGCTTTAAAAGTGAATTTAAAAGGATTAAAAAAAGGAGGAAGGATCATTGCAAACACAGATGGTTTTGATACCCGTAATCTCAGACTGGCTAATTATCCCGAAGCAGTAAATCCATTGGAAGATAACAGCCTTGATAATTACGAGCTGATAAAAATGGATGTAACTAAAATGACCCGTGAGGCGTTGAAAGACATCAGTATGGGAACCAAAGAAAAAGACCGGGCAAAAAATATGTTTGTGCTGGGATTTTTATATTGGATGTATAACCGTAGCCTGGACAATACAATATCTTTTCTTACAGAAAAATTTGGTAAAAAACCCGAAATACTGGAGAGTAATGTAAAAGCTTTGCAAAGCGGTTATAATTTCGGAGATACCACCGAAACCTTTACCCATCGGTATTCTGTAGAAAAAGCAAAGATGGATCCCGGTACTTATCGCTCTATAATGGGTAACCAGGCCCTGGCTTATGGACTGATAGCTGCTTCACAAAAAAGTGGAGTGCCTTTGTTTCTTGGTTCTTATCCAATTACTCCTGCAACAGATATATTACATGAGCTTAGCAAATACAAATCCTTTGGCATTAAAACATTTCAGGCTGAAGATGAAATAGCTGCTATTACTTCGGCTATTGGTGCCAGTTATGGCGGGTCGTTAGGATTAACCACTACCAGTGGCCCTGGTATGGCACTTAAAGCAGAAGCAATGGGGCTGGCAGTAATGCTGGAGATACCGCTGGTTATTTGTAATATTCAAAGAGGAGGGCCCAGTACGGGTTTGCCTACTAAAACCGAACAAAGTGATTTGATGCAGGCATATTATGGCCGTAATGGAGAATGTCCTATGCCAATAATTTCTGCCAGCACGCCCAGCGATTGTTTTGAAGTGGCCTACGAAGCTGTGCGCATTGCTATACAACATATGACACCTGTTATATTGTTGAGTGACGGATATATAGCCAATGGTGCAGAGCCATGGCAGTTTCCTGTTTCTGCCGATTTGCCGGCCATAGACGTAACATTTAAAACTGAATTGGGGCATGGCGAAGAAAAATTTCAACCCTACCTGCGTGACGAAAAACTGGTAAGACCCTGGGTGGTACCCGGTACTGCAGCACTGGAGCATCGTATTGGCGGATTGGAAAAACAAAATATTACAGGAAACATCAGTTATGATTCAGACAATCATCAATTGATGGTAAAAATACGGCAGGAAAAAGTAGATAAAATTGCACAGTTTATTCCTAAACAAAAATTAGATAGTGGTGAAGAGAAAGGCAAAATTCTGATTATTGGCTGGGGTAGTACATATGGTGCAATTAAAAGCGCCTGCATAGAATTGCAGGCACAGGGCATTTCTGTTTCGCATGCGCATCTACGTTATGTGCGCCCTTTCCCTGAAAACCTGGGTGATATCATTAAAAATTTTGAGAAAGTAATTATTCCGGAGATCAATAATGGCCAGTTGATAAAGATCATCAGGGATCAATATATGGTAGATGCCAAAGGATACAATAAAATAATGGGAGTTGCTATTACTAAAGGTGAGTTAATAGAATTTATAAAACAGGAATTGTAATTCTTAAAATATAGCTAATAAAAAACTCCGGAAAACTTCCGGGATTTTTTTAATAGCTCCAGGTTAACTATCTTCTTTCCCGCCCTAATGCCAGACCAACTTTTAAATTAAAGCTGAAAAAATTATCATTATCTTTTGTATTGCCTCTTTTTTTTCCGGGTAGTGTTTGTCTATAATCCTGCCCCAGTTGCCTGTCATGGAGTAATAGTGC
>JBBRFX010000016.1:0-36498 GCA_038241275.1 Chitinophagales bacterium | reverse complement strand
CAAAAAACATTACGAAAAAATACAAAGGGGTTTAAGTATCAATGATGACCAGTTGCGGGAGGTAATCCAGCAAATCATTAAACTTAATCCAAAACCGGGGGGTAATGTAGGTGATGAAAACAAAAACAATAATTACGTAATTCCTGATTTTTTTATAATAAACAATAACGGCAAACTGGAATTGACGCTTAACAGTAAAAATGCACCAGACCTGAGAATTAGCGAAGGTTACCGGGATATGTTGAAGGATTATGATAAAGGAAATAAAAAAGACAAACGCCAAAAAGAAGCAGTGTTCTTTATTAAACAAAAGATAGATTCGGCAAAATGGTTTATTGATGCCATTAAGCAAAGACAGAATACATTGCTCAATACCATGGAAGCAATTATGAATTATCAGCATGAATTCTTTTTAAGCGGTGATGAAACAGATATGCGCCCCATGATATTAAAGGATATTGCAGAAATGACTAACCTGGATATTTCTACCGTAAGCAGGGTGGCCAACAGCAAGTTTGTGCAAACAGAATTTGGTACTTACCGCCTTAAGTTTTTCTTTAGCGAAAGCCTGCAAACAGACAGCGGCGAAGAAGTAAGTACCAGGGAAGTAAAAAAGATCCTCACAGACCTTATAGAAGAAGAAAGTAAGAAACATCCCTACAGCGATGAAAAATTAACCGACATGCTACAGGAAAAAGGATATAATATTGCCCGCAGAACAGTGGCCAAATACAGGGAACAACTAAATATTCCTGTGGCCAGGCTAAGAAAGATTCTGTAATTCTATTTACCACTTTCATATGAATACAAGTACTATCCATCCCGTCAATCATAAGCCATTAGTGATTGTTTCGCCTTTTTTAAAGTGGCCGGCGGTATTGTTGTCGTATGTTTTTCACCCGGTGTTTATACCATTGTATGCAGTGCTTTTTTTAGTGTACGTGCATCCATCTTATTTTTCGGGCTTTGCAGATACCAATAAATTTCAAACCGTTTTGATTGTAATTCAGAATGCTGTTTTTTATCCGTTGTTCTGCATTGTATTATTAAAAGGGGTAGGGTTTATAGATTCTCTTTATTTGCGCACACAAAAAGACCGCATCATACCATATATAGCCAGTGGTATTTTTTTCTTCTGGGCCTTTCTGGTTTTTAAGCAACAAAATATTTACCCACGCATTTTACCTGCCTTTATGCTGGGCGTTTTTCTTTCTTCAAGCGCTGCACTTATTGCCAATATTTATTTTAAGATAAGTATGCATGCTATCGGGCTCGGAGGTTTGGTAGGATTATTTTTAGTAATTGCACATTCCAACAGCATGTTAATGACATGGCCATTTGCCGCTGTATTGTTGATAACAGGATTGGTTTGCACTGCACGTTTAATACTGGGTAGTCATGATCCAAAAGATATTTATGCAGGTTTGTTTATGGGGATAATATTGCAGGTTATAGCAGCCTATATTATCCTGTAAAAAATTTTCCGGAATATAAACTCTGAAGTATTTATTATTGCTCTGCACTAAATTGGTCTTGCCTGCAAAATTGATTTAATATCAACTCCCATCCATCATTTTTGCTAAGTTATACATATGAAGAAGCCCCGGTCCAATATCGGGGCTCTTCGTTGTCCTGTAGTGCCTAACAAAAAAATATATATTCGTGCTATTTTTTAAATAGCGATCGTATTTAGTTTTTTAAGTAAGAAAATAATTAAACCATTAAGAAGGGGAAATTACATTGCCGGTAAGCAAAGACCGGTTCGTCTTTTTGCAGTTTCTTTTTGTTTCTTGAGGTTTTAATTTGCAACTGTAAAACAGCGTTGCAAATTATATTCTATTAAGCGAAATAGTTTAAATTTTATTGTACAACTAATCTTCATTAAATAAATATTATTATTTGGCATATATTTTTTTAATTATGCCGGTACAACTATTACGTATAAACGCTATTAATTAGTATTTATACAATCGTAATTTTACTTTTTGTATGAAGGCTCCTGTAAGCAATTACAGCACTTGCCAGCATAAGTAATGCACCCATTAAAAAGGCTGCGCCGGAAAAATGTACCGGGGCACCGGGTTTGGTAAAATAGGCAAATAAACCTGTCATCATGGGTGGGCCGGCTATAGAAGTAAGGCTCACAAGACCTGTGAGTGCTCCCTGTAATTCTCCCTGTTCATTTGCCGGCACGCTGCTGCTCATGATAGATTGTATGGCCGGGCCTGCAATTCCTCCCAGGCAATAAGGAATTAAAAATACAAACATCATCCAGCTCTGTGATGCAAATGCAAATAAAAATAACCCTGCCGAGTATAGTAACAGGCCCGTATAAACGCTTTTTTCATTTCCCAGTTTTGGATTGATATATCGAATCAGCCCACCCTGTACGGTAGCTACTAAAATACCCACAACTCCCAGGGAAATACCAATCATTTTTTCGCTCCACCCAAATTTTTCAATTGTAAAAAAACTCCAGTTGCTTTGCACTGCATGGGCCGCCAGATAAATGAGTATAAAAGAAATGATCAATCCTCCAAGGGCCGGGTATTTACCCAGTTGTTTTAACGATCCAATTGGATTGGCCCTTGACCAGTTAAATGGCCTCCGGTTTTCCGGCTTTAAAGATTCGGGCAAAATAAAGTATCCATAAAGAAAATTAATAAAAGTTAAGGCTGCTGCCACCATAAATGGTACCCTTGGTCCAAGGCTGCCAAGCAAACCACCAATTACCGGGCCCACAATAAATCCAAGTCCAAAGGCTGCACCAATCATTCCAAAATTCTGAGCCCTGTTTTCTTTGGTACTGATATCTGCAATATATGCTGTGGCAGTAGTGATACTGGAACCAGCTATGCCAGCCAAAGCCCTGCCTATAAATAACCAGGCCAAGCTAGGGGCAAACGAAAGAAAAAGATAATCTAATGCAAAGCCAAAAAGCGCCATTAGTAAAACAGGCCGCCGGCCATACTGATCGCTTAAACCACCCAGTACCGGAGAGAAAAGGAATTGCATAATGGCAAAGGTAAAAGTGAGCCAGCCTCCATATGCTGCCGCCTGGCTAATGGTACCGCCCGTTAGTTCTTCTATTAGTTTAGGCATAACCGGAATAATTAAACCAAGACCGGTAATATCAATCATTAATGTAATAAAAATAAAGCCGATAGCGGCTTTGCGGGGGGAGGCCATAATTAGTTTGTATAAAATGCGTGTAAAGTTGGCTTTTTTATATTAGTCAATATAAATTTATTTTAACCAGACAATACATATTATGGTTGTAAAAATCCAACAGACAAAAATCTAACAGGTGATTCAAAGCTTTGGGGGCTTTTATTCTATGGTAATTTTTTTCAAAATGTTCATTGTCTATAATCTCTGCATGTTGCATTGTATCAGGGAGTGAAAATGATAGTGCCACGAATGTTAGAATCTAAAATACACTTGTAGGGGAAGCTGCCATTGAGTGTTTGATTTTTAAATAAGTAAAAAGAATTGGGGGCAATAATATTGGTAACAATACTTACAATGTCATTACTCTTTATGTGATGTGGTTTGATATCGTTATTTACAAACGTAATGGAAGACCCGCTGGCTACTCTTAATACCGCAGGGCTAAATGAACCGCCTGGCTGAATAGTGATATAATTGGAAGGAAGGTTGCCGCCCACTTCAGGATAATATTCCACTTTGGTACAGGTTGCCAAAATTACTGAAATAGCCAGGATGATAACGGGTGTAAATAAATTGTTTTTCATTTTCATTTGTGCTGATTAGTCCTACAATTTAGGGAAAAAGAGCAACTACTTTGCAGCATTCAAAAAACAATTACAAACCTGCTTTCTTTGAGCCGCTTTGGGCAGCGTATAAAATTTGCCCCGGTAAAAGATAATTATTTGCCCACACATCCTTAAGGCAAATACTGGCTTCGTACCTTTGGCGCATGAGGAATTACTTAGACGAATTGAATGAGCCCCAGCGTGAAGCAGTGATGCATAAAGATGGCCCCATCATGATCATTGCCGGTGCCGGCAGTGGTAAAACAAAAGTTTTAACCACCCGTATCACTCACCTTATGGCAGCACACGAGGTAGATGCATTTAATATTTTGGCACTTACTTTTACCAACAAAGCCGCTGCCGAAATGAAGGAGCGTATTGGAAAAATACTGGGCAATAGTGAAGCAAGGAACTTATATGTAGGAACATTTCATAGTGTATTTGCAAGAATACTCAGAGGCGAAGCAGGCAAGATTGGTTATCCCAGCAATTTTACCATCTACGATACCGATGATGCCAAAAGCGTTGTAAAAACAGTGGTAAAGGAAATGGAACTGGATGAAAAACAATACAAGCCCAATATTGTATACAACCGGATATCTTCCGCAAAAAATGCCCTGGTTGGCCCGGCAGAATATATCAATGATTATACATTGCAACAGGAAGATGCCCGCAGCAACCGTCCCATGATAGGTCAGATATATGACGCATATGCCAAACGTTGTTTTAAAAACGGGGCTATGGATTTTGATGACCTGTTATTTAAAATGTACATACTCTTAAAAAACAATGCAGATTCGCTGAGTAAATTCCAGCGTAAATTCAAATACATTTTGATAGATGAGTACCAGGATACCAATCCTGCACAGTACGAGATTATAAAATTGTTGGGAGCCATGCACGAAAATGTTTGTGTGGTGGGCGATGATGCTCAGAGTATTTACAGCTTCAGGGGCGCTACTATTGCCAATATCCTGCAGTTTCAAAAAGATTATGATGATGTAAAAGTGGTGAAGCTGGAGCAAAATTATCGTAGCAGCAAAACGATACTGAACGTAGCTAACGAAATTATCAGCAACAACAAAGACCAGATAGAAAAAAGATTGTTTACCGACAATGGCGAGGGCGAAAAAGTAAAACTCGTTCGCACCATGACGGACAATGATGAAGGGAAATATGTATCTGATACCATTAAGGAATTTAAACTTCGCAATCATTTTTTTAATAAAGACTTTGCTATTCTTTATCGCACCAATGCCCAGAGCCGCAGTTTTGAGGAATCGCTGAGGCGCATGGGTATAGCTTACCGTATTTATGGAGGTATGAGTTTTTACCAGCGCAAAGAAGTAAAAGATTTTGTGGCTTACCTGCGCATCGTTATCAATCCAAAAGATGAAGAAGCATTAAAACGCATTATCAATTATCCCATCAGGGGTATTGGTAAAACTACCATAGATAAAGCGGTGTTGTTTGCCAATGAAAATAATATCAGTATGTGGGAAGTGCTGAACAATGCTGCCCGGTTTGGGTTCAAAAGCGGCACACTGGAAAGCATCAACAACTTTGTAATAATGATCCGGATGTTTCAAAGTGAACTGGATAAAAAAAATGCATACGACCTGGCTGTGATCGTGGGCAAAAGCACCGGAATTGTAAAAGATCTTTTTAACGATAAAACCACCGAGGGCCTTGCCCGTTATGAAAACGTGCAGGAATTATTAAACTCCATTAAAGAGTTTATAGAAACTCCGATGAATGAGGAAGATGGAGAAGTGGGCGATAAGGGATTGGGCAGCTACCTGCAGCAGATTGTTTTGCTAACCGACTCAGATGATGATAAAGAAAATTCGGATGTGGTAAAACTCATGACCATTCATGCTGCCAAGGGGCTGGAGTTTCCGGTGGTATTTGTGGGTGGCCTGGAAGAAACCCTTTTCCCCAATGCCATGAGCATTAATACCCGGGAAGAACTTGAAGAAGAAAGGCGGTTGTTTTATGTGGCCATCACCAGGGCAAAATCAAATTTATTTCTCACTTATAGCAATGCCCGTTATCGTTTTGGTCAGTTGCAGCAAAACGACCCAAGCCGTTTTATAGATGAAATGCCCGAAGCAATGATAGACCGCAGTTATGCAGGCACTGTTGCAAGAAACAATGCAGGCAGTGGCTGGAACCAGGGCAGTGCTGCAGAAAGAATGCAGCGGGGTTTTGCCGGCAGCAGCGATGCAGGCCGTGCAGAAAAACAATATGGCGCCCCACCAACAAAAAAGCCGGCACTGCCTTCTTACGCAATCCCCAAACCGCAGGCATCTAAAACTGCAGAGCATACTCCCTCTGCCGATTTTGTACCCAGCGATACCAGCAACCTGCAGGCAGGGCAAAAAGTAGAGCACCAAAAATTTGGGTTTGGCGAAGTTTTAAAAATGGAAGGTGCAGCACACAATCCTATTGCCACCGTAAATTTTGAAACGAATGGCGAAAAGAAAATCATGCTGAACTACGCCAAGCTTAGGATTTTGGAGTAATGCCACCTGGGTAAAAACGAGTACATTCATTGCAGGTAAATAAAAGGGTTTGGGTGGAAATAAGCCGACATTATTTTTTCAAAATAACCGTCATCACCTTATATTTATCACAGCAAAACGAATGATATGAAAAAATTTTACTTATTATTGAGTGCCTGTTTTATTTTAACTGCCTTTAGCAAGGCACAAACAATCGTTACCCTTCCAGCTTCTCAAGACAATACTATTTACAGCGAATCAACCAACAACAGCAATGGAGCAGGCGAGAATTTTACTGCCGGAACCATCCAGACCGGTGCCATTCGACGGGGATTAATTAGGTTTGATCTTACTTCTATCCCTGCAGGGGCCAATATTACAGCAGTAAGTTTGAGGCTGGTAGTAGACAAAACAGTATCGGGTAGCAACGATATTTTTTTACACAATGTACTGCAGGCCTGGGGCGAAGGTGCCTCAGAGGCAATAGGTACGGCAAGCGGCCAGGGCGTAGCGGCCGCAGCCAATGATGCCACCTGGGCCTGTAGTTTTGCCAATGGTGCCGCCGGTTGTATTACTTCCTGGACAACAGCCGGCGGTTGGTATAGCGCAACGCCATCTGCAACCACCGCAGTAGCCGGTATTGGCGAATATACCTGGGCTGGCACGCAGGCCATCAGCGATGTGCAGCAGTGGGTAAACAATTCATCCAGTAATTTTGGTTGGGTCATTCGTACTGCGGAAGTGGTGACACAAAGTGCCAAAAGGTTTGCTTCCAGAACCTATGTGACCGTTGCAGACCGTCCCTCTTTAACCATTACCTATACCAGCACAGTGCCGGTAACTATGAGCCGGCTACTGGCAGGGGCAGTAAAGCAAGGGGCTTTGTTAAGCTGGAAAACTTTCCAGGAAACCAATAACAGCTTTTTTGAAATAGAACACAGTACCGATGCCAGTAATTTTACCGTAGCAGGAAGAGTAGCAGGAGCCGGCAATTCCAGCCAGGAACTCAGCTACAGTTTTATTCATGATAAAGCCCTGCCTGGTAGAAATTTTTACAGGCTTCGCCAAACAGATTTTAACGGCCGCACCACTTTCAGCAATATTGAACCCGTTTTGCTTTCGGCCAAAAAAGGAACACTCATTGTAAGCCCTAACCCGGTGACCGATAAAATATATTTAACTACTGTGGTGTTAGAAAAAAATCCAACATACACACTTTATAACCAGAAGGGCCAGTTGTTGCAAAAAGGCAATCTTACCAACAGGTATATTTTGCTTGCACCGGGTTTGCGAAAAGCTGTATATCACCTGCGGATTATGTATGCCGATGGTACAACTATAGCCTCTAATTTTTTCAAGAATTAAGCAGGGTTTTCGAAATTAGAAATTTAACGGAATCTATTAAGTTTAATGTTCATCTGTTTGCAGGCTGCTGTGCTTAATTTGTTATTTTTGCAGGAGAAAATTTAAAAATATGATCAAGACAGGTAATCCCGTAATAAGCATTTATACAGAAATGACACCCAACCCTGAAACAATGAAGTTTGTAGCAAACAAACTGCTTTACCCAGGCAAGAGTGTAGATTTTCCGGATGAAATAAGTGCAAAGCCATCTCCATTGGCCCAGCAATTATTCAGCTTTCCATTTATTAAAGCTGTTTTTATAGCCAGCAACTTTGTTACGCTTACTAAAACCAGCGAAACCGAAGACTGGCAGGATGTGATCCCTACCATTAAGCAGTTTTTAAAAGAATACCTGGAAGAAGGTAAAGTTGTGGTAAATGAAGAAGAGCTGAGTTTTGTAAAATCAGAAAGTAGTAATGAAGTAAATGCCGATGATGATGATGTGGTAAAACGCATAAAAGAACTTCTGGAAAATTATGTAAAACCAGCGGTAGAAATGGATGGTGGCGCTATACAATTTAAAAGTTATGAAGATGGCAGGGTAAACCTGATGTTGCAGGGAAGTTGCAGCGGTTGCCCATCCTCTATGATTACACTTAAGGCAGGTATTGAAGGTATGATGAAACGTATGATACCAGAGGTAAAGGAAGTGGTGGCAGAAGCAGAATAGTTTAGTTTGTTGATTTGTTTATAAGTTGATTAAGAAGCATCCTTTAACGGGATGCTTTTTTGTTGGCAAGGCGCCGTTAACAAAATGGCTATTGACAAGGTTCAGCAAAAAAAACCTTGAAATATTTAACACCTGCAAAATGGTATAGATCGGCAAAAAAATAATATTACTTCCTGTGCACCCATGCCCAAAAAATAAGCAATGGCTGAAGTATAATTAGTCTTATCCATAGCAACCATGCAGGAGCTGCATTACCATTTAAGCCTAATCCCTCCTGCAGCATATAAATATGTGTTGGAACAAAAGCTATCAGCATGAGCATAATGCCATAACATGCCCATCTGCGGGTAGCGTTAAATAATAATAAAATGGCCAGTACAATTTCTGCAATTCCGGCAAGGGTATTTACCAGTGCTGCATTACCAATCCATGGCGGAATAATAGTATAATAAATTTGAGGGTTTCTAAAATGATTGAGACCAGCCAGCAGGTACAATGCAGCCATTACATAAAGGCTTATCTTTTTTTTCATTAGCCCAAGCTACTTCATTTTAAGATAAAAAATGGTTTAGTTTTAATGACTTAAATTCGCTTCTTTTTTAGCATGACGATTCCTGAAATTTTAGCCACATTTATAAAGGGGATGAAAGAAACCGGCACCATAGAATACATTGCTGTGTTTGCGGGAATCATTAGTGTATGGTATAGCCGCAAAGAAAATATACTCGTGTATCCTACCGGGCTTATCAATACCATTTTTTATGTGTATCTCAGTTTTAAAATGGGATTATTGGGAGAAGCCAGTGTAAACATTTATTATACCGTTATGAGTATTTATGGATGGTTGATTTGGAGCAGGAGAGATGCTGATAAAAAAATCATACTGCATATTTCAGCATCCACTAAAAAAGAATGGATGCATCAATTATTGTTCTTTGGCGGTTTTTTTGCGGCCATCTATTTTTCATTAACTTATTTGAAAAAAGATTTTGCCCCCACTGCCATACCATGGGCCGATGCATTGGCAAGTGCCAGCGCATATACAGGCATGTGGCTCATGACAAGGAAAAAACTAGAGAGCTGGATATGGTGGATTATTACCAATATTGCATCCATACCTTTATACTTTGTAAAGCACTATGTTTTTACAAGTATATATTATTTTATCCTGTTGATAATGGCTATTGCAGGTTTAATTGAATGGAATAAAAGATTAAAACAAACAAAACATGAAGCTTAAAAGAGTTGTGATTATCGGTCCGGAATCTACCGGCAAAAGTACTTTGTGTGAGCAGTTGGCCGCACATTATAAAACACAATGGATACCAGAATATGGCAGAGTTTATTTAAATACCCATGGCACCCAATATACTTTTGAAGATCTTTTTGAGATTGCAAAAGGGCAGGTAAAGCAGGAGGATGAATTTGTTACAGACTGGCATATTACAAGGGGCAAAGAAATAAATAAAACCAAATACATGCTTACCGGGCCGGCCGCCTCCCATTTAGGTTATCCGTTATTTATAGATACAGACTTGTATGTGATGAAGGTATGGAGCGAAATAGCTTTTAATAAATGCGACAACCGTATTCTCACCCAAATAGCCAGGCGCCCTTATGATCTTTACCTTCTTTGCAATACAGATCTGCCCTGGGTAAAAGATGAGCTGAGGGAATACCCCGAACTTAAAACAAGAGAAAGGATTTACCAATATTACAAAGATGCTATGATTAACCAACATATAAAGTGGACAGATATCAGCGGCAATTACGAAGAACGATTATCCAAAGCGATTGAGTCTGTAGATAGTATTCTTCATTAAATTTTTTCGTTTCTGGTTTCTGGTTTCTGGTTTCTGGTTTCTGGTTTCTGGTTGCTGGTTGCTGGTTGCTGGTTGCTGGTTTCTGGTTGCTGGTTGCTGGTTTCTGGTTGCTGGTTTCTGGTTTCTGGTTGCTGGTTTCTGGTTGCTGGTTTCTGGTTTAAAGGTCTCACGCTTTTATACTATTTTTTTATAGCAAAGAAGCGTTCTTTCAATCTAAAGTTTTACGGTTTTACAATAAATTAAAAACGGGGAATCTATTATAATCTTCAATCAGAATGAACCCAACCAGCAACCTGAAACTATATTATAAACTTCAATCAGAACGAGCCCAACCAGAAACCAGTAACCAGCAACCAGAAACTAAATTATAATCTACAATCTAAACGAGCCCAACCAGCATCCAGTATCCTATTTCAACAACTCCACAATATCCGGATCTCCCTGCATATTATTCATCTGCCTTAATATATAAGCCGACCTGTAGGAAACATAACGGCTCTGTGGTTTTACCGTATATTTTTTTGGGTTGGGCAGGCACGCAGCTATTTGTGCAGCTTCGCTGCGGGTAAGGTTTTTGGCATCTTTATTAAAATATTTTTTTGCTGCAGCCTGCACACCAAAAATGCCGGGCCCCATTTCTGCCACATTTAAATAAGTTTGAAGGATTCTTTTTTTGCTCCACAATGCTTCTGTCATAAAAGTAAAATATACTTCCAGGCCCTTGCGGAAATAACCGCCACCCTGCCATAAAAAAACATTCTTGGCCATTTGCTGGCTGATGGTGCTTGCACCCCTTACCCGGTTGGGATGTTTTTCATTAAACTTCTGGGCTTTTTTGATGGCTTTAATATCAAAACCATTATGGTCAGGAAAAAGCTGGTCTTCTGCAGCCATTACCGCCAGCTTAATATTGGAGCCCATGGCATCATAAGCAATATTATCTCTTTTAAGACCATACCCTTTTACAACATTCACCGCCTGGGTAATGGTTATGGGTGGGTTTATCCATTTACAAAGCAGGAGATAAACAAACTGCCCGATGAACAACCACAGTAAAACTTTTTTAATTGTACTCCACATGCTGGTATTGCTGTTTGCTGATTTTTTCTTCATCATGCTATTGAACGCTCATCAGAAGGCTTTATTTTCTTTGTAAATTAAAAAGTATTTACCGGGTTACATCCATGTATTGCAATGAATATTTTTTTCCAATTACCAAGCCATTTCTTCCGCTCCGGCTCATAAAATATCCTGCCGTTGCAAGCGCCACTGCAGCACCCAACAGTTCGGGGCTGAATTTTTCTTTATCCGCAATATAAGAAACCCCACTGGCTATGGTAAGCAGAATGCCACCACCCAGTAAGGCAGCACCACTGCCAGCAACATTAAATCCTTTTTGTAGTTCTTTGCCAAAACTATGCACCTGTTTGTAATGATAAGTATAACGAAAGCTTCCTGCGGTATCATTCATGTAACTGCCAAAAACAGTAGGCACCCGTCTTATTAAAAATTCCTGCAGGTAAATGCTGTCGTTTTTAATGGCTGTTATTAATGCATTGCGGTAGGCACCATCTGTACTCACAAATTCAATTTGCGAGCCTGTATAAAAATATTTTACCGGCCTGTCTTTCTTTTTTAGGATTATAAAATCGGTTGGTTGAGCAAACCCAATTGTAGAAAACAGTAAAAAAAGCGGCAGTAAATATTTCATGGTATTAAAATAGCAAATGAAGTCAAATAAAAATAAGTGTAAGCTGTTAATTTTTAATCAAGGTATACACAATACCCGATAAAATAATAATACCAAAAGCCAGGTACAACATACCGGAAATACGATTGATCAATAAAATATTGCGGTCACTTAATTTTTTGCCGATATAACCGGCGCCTAAAACCTTACCAATATCTGCCAGTATATTTATAGCAAGGCAGGTGCTAAAAACAATTACCTGGTGATTAAAAGAATAAATGGCCGAAAGCGACGCTGCCATTATTACCCAAAAAGAAATAACTGCAGGGTTTAATGTATTGATGAGAAAGCCTGAACTAAAAATGCCCAAATAATTGGGCCTGTCTCCATTAATATATTTTGGGTTGCCGGCAATTTCTAAGGTTTCCTCCTGCAGGCGGCGTGCTTTTATCTTTTTAAAAAACACAAAATATATACCCATGCCTATCAAAAAAAAACAGCCGGCAATGCCTATGGGAATTTTAAAATCCATCAGCGTTTTTACCACTTCACCAAAACCCATGCTTAAAACGATCCACATAATATCGCTGACCCACACGCCGGCTACAAAACTAAAACCCCCGGAACGACCGTGATTAATACTTTGCTTAATGATAGTGAATATAACAGGGCCTACCGAAAAAATCAGTAATAAACTTATTGCAAGACCTTTTAAAAAAGCTTCTGTCATTCAATTACTTTGTACTGATGGTAAATTAAAAAGTTACCGCTATATATTAAAATTCCAGATTATGATATTACTGTTATTTCCTGTAAAAAAAGTTTCCATTCCTCCAGTATTTTACCTTTTAATACCCGTGGAAATTTATGTTGCCCGCCTACTTTGTTTTTCGATTTCAAAAAGTCAAGAAATACCTGTTCGGGCAAAACATATGCGGTAACTGCTTTTAGTGCATGATTTCTTTCTACTTCGTAATCGTCGTTTAATAATTTAAGTTTTGCGTCCAGCATTTCTGCCAGCATTTTGGCATCTACGGTATCGTTGGTGGCTACATACCATTCATGCGCAAAGAAATTTCCATGAGGCACGCCTGCCACCGTAAATTCGGGGATAGAAATATTCAATGCTCCACTCACCATTTCCAGCGCCTGCGTCATATTATCTACACTCAGGTGTTCGCCTACCAGGCTCAGAAAATGTTTGGTGCGGCCCGTAATGATAATCTCACTGCGTTCTTTATTTACCAGCCTTACCGTATCACCAATAGCATAACGCCATGCGCCGGCATTGGTACTTATCAGGATGGCGTAATCTTTTCCTTCTTCAATTTCATGAATCATCATCGCCTCAGGATTCTCTGCCATATTACCTTCATGATCAAAGTTTTTATCATCAAAAGGTACAAATTCAAAAAAGATATTATTGTTTAGCGCCAGGTGCATGCCCCTTGTATCCTGCCTGTTTTGATAAGCCAGAAATCCTTCGCTGGCCAGGTAGGTTTCTATATAGGTAATTGGTTTGCCCAGTAGTTTTTCAAAACCTTTTTTATAGGGCTCCATGGCCACGCCGCCATGCACATAAAAAGCAAGGTTGGGCCACAGCTCATGAATATTTTTTAACTGGTATTTTTCTATTATTTTTTCTATACATAACTGCAGCCATGCCGGCACGCCTACAATAAATCCAATATCCCAGTTAGGAGCGTTCTCTACAATTTCTTCCAGTTTTTTTGCCCAGTCTTTTTCTTTGGCAATTTTTTTACCAGGCTTATAAAGGCCCAAACCCATGAACCAAAAAGGAATATTTTTTTGCTGAATACCACTCAAATCACCAGCATAATAAGTAGCTCCTTTTTGTAATTGAGTACTGCCACCCAACAACAGCCAACCCTTGCCTATAGAACTGTGTGGTATATTTTCGTAACGGGTTAGGCTAAAGAGTTGTTTTAGGCTTGTGATGGTATTGCTGCGTATCAGGTCTTTGGTAATGGGGATATACTTACTGGATGCTTCACTGGTGCCACTACTTAAAGCAAAAAAATTAATTACACCAGGCCAGCACACATCCGGCACACCTTCCAAAGTTTTGTACCACCATAGGTTGTATATAGTACTGTAATTATATGTGGGCACTAATTGCTGAAAGCTTTTGCCCGGATGTTTGCTAAATAAAATTTCGTCAAATTTATATTGTTGCCCAAACTGGGTGAAGCGTGCCTTCTTCAATAATTTCTTCAACACTTTTAATTGCTGCCGCCTTGGGTCGCTGACCACTATCTTTAAAGCTTTTGCAATCGATTTAGGTAGCCTTATATCAAAAATGGCCATTGCTTTATACTATTGATGTTTAGCAACAAATATAGTTAATGGAAGCGAGCTATTTTCAGGGTTTTAGCATTAACATGGTTAAAAAATTTGACAGATCGCAGGTCTTGATATTTAAACCATCACAATGGAGAATAGTTAGTCAATAGGCAATAGGCAATGGGCAATGGGCAATGGTAAGTGGTAAATGGTGAATCAACTATTCACCATTCACCATTCACGCCTAACTTAACAGCAGGCGAACACTCGTTTTTTAAGTGCCCATAATTTTTAAGTCTCATTTATATCTGTTAACTGTGAGGGAATAAATAAGCCCTATATTTTCTTAAGCTTCCACCTGCCTTTTTTAAATACGATGTACGACATGATGGTGATGGTTGTTTCAGCCACGGGTATTGCAATGAATACACCCAGTGGTCCCATGCCAAATGTTTTGGATAAAAGATAAGCCAGCGGAATTTGAAAAAACCAGAATCCAAAAAGATTGATGATGGTAGGGGTTCGGGTATCCCCGGCACCATTAAATGCATTTGCCATTACCATTCCTACACCGTAAAATAAAAATCCGGCACTTACAATTTTTAAAGCACTGGTGGCATAAGCAGCCACAGATGTTTCTTTAGTAAAAAAAGAAATGATAAAGGGGGCAAAAAATAAAAAAATCAACGACATCGCACCCATGAATACTGCATTATATTTTGCAGTTTGTAATACGGATTGTTCTGCCCTATCCGGTTTTCCGGCGCCCAGGTTTTGTCCTACCAATGTGGCGGCTGCGTTACTCATGCCCCATGCAGGCAGGATAAAAAACAAAACAATCCTGATGGCTATCTGGTAACCTGCCGATGCATCACTCATACCGGTTTGCACTACAAGGCTGGCCAGTACGATCCAGCTTCCGGAGCCAATTAAAAACTGCAATGTACCCGGCCAGGCAATGCTGATAAGCGAACGGATAATGGTCCAATTTGGTTTGAACAACCGGATAGTAAAACGCACAAGACGGTTGCCATTAAATAAATGATACAACTGGTAACAAACACCAATGCCACGGCCAATACAGGTAGCCATTGCAGCGCCCTGCAAACCAAAAGCCGGTATGGGGCCAAGGCCACGAATAAGCAATGGGCATAAAATAATATTACAAATGTTGGCCAGCCACAAACTCTTCATGGCCATCATCGCATCGCCTGCACCACGAAAAATACCATTGATTAAAAACAGCAACATAATCACCAGGCTCCCACCCATCATAATACGGGTATAATTGGTGCCCATTTTTACAGCGGCTTCTTCTGCACCCATCAATCTTAATATTTCATCGGCATAAATAAATCCGGGAATGCTTATGCCAATAGTAATGATTAAAGCAACCAGGATTGATTGCATGCCTGCCCGGGTAGCAGCTTCGGGATTTTTTTCACCTACACGCCGGGCCACCATGGCAGTGGCGGCCATACTCATACCGATGGCCAGTGAATACACGATTGTTATAACAGATTCTGTGAGGCCAACGGTAGATGTGGCGTGCTTGCCAAGGTGGCTTACAAAATAAATATCTACCAATGCAAATACACTTTCCATACTCATCTCCAGCATCATGGGTATGGCTAAAAGAATTACTGCACGGCGAATACTGCCCGTGGTATAATCCTGTAACCCGCCATTGAGTGATTGTTTGATGAGCGAAAAAATATTATGGGCATTATATGAAAAACGCTTGTTTAACAGCATATGAATATTTTAGAAATTGAAAAATTACCATGCAGCAGGCACACAGTAAAACCGTGGAAAATATTTTTCGGGAAGATGGTTCCTGTTTATTTACAGGAACAAATTAAAACTTCATATTCGTAGAATTGTAGAATGCAAATATGTAAAAAATATTTTAATTGAGAAAAAAATATTTTTTTAAAATCGCAAAGCAGCTTAAAAAACAGGAATGGTCAGGGGTTAATATGCATGCAGGATGCCAGTAATTCCTGCATATAACGAATACCTTTTTCCCTGGTAAAGGAAATATTTTTTTCGGGTACTTCGTCTATATCCGGATGACTGTCTATTACTTTGCTCAAGCTTTCTTCTCTTAAAAAATGCAGCATTGGGTAAGGACTCCGGTTGGTATAATTGGAAGGGTCTTCTTCATTGCTGCCGGAAAATAAATATTGGGGATGAAAACTGGCTACCTGGTAAATGCCTTCATAATCTTCTTTTTCCAACAGCGCATCAGCCAGGTCTACAAGGTCGAGGTATGCTTCAAAGGATTCAAAACTGTTGGGCAAAATGAGTAAGGAAGTTTCAATGGCAGGATCATTGTCTAATTGCAAAAATGCTGCAGCTACTGCCTGCAAAGCAGTTTCCATGGTAGCATCTTCCAGCACTTCATAAGCAATACTGCCACGTTTTACTTCTCTTGCAGCAAAGGGACAAAAATTGCATCCTACCACCACATCGGTTATCCATTTTTTTGTTTGGGCAATGATGGTATCCTTATTTATTTGCGACATAATTATTTTTTTAACCGATGGATTGAACGTACAAATCCTCTACTTTTTTTCTTGCCCAAGGGGTTTTGCGTAAAAATTTTAAGGAAGAGTTGATGCTGGGATTACTGGTAAAACAATTGATCTTTATCGTTGCACCCAGTTGCTCCCATCCAAAATGATGCACCAGTTCGGTTAGGATTGTTTCGAGTGTTTTGCCATGAAGCGGATCATTGGATAACATGTGTAATTATTTAGGGCAAAGATAGGCAAGGCATTTTTGGATGTGCAAAATTTGCTGTGTGCTTTTTGGGTAATAAAAGGCTAAAGAATATTTTGTGCTGCTATAGGCAAATACGAAAACCCGCCATTGAGAAAGGATATTTAGGATTCACTTTACTGCTGTTGGTTTCATACACATACATTTTGGCAACTAAATTATTTTGTAGCAGCATCGGAACTACATTTGATGTGCCGCTGGTTTACCACAGGGTGGAGGGCAGGTTATCACGATGAAGGGGTTTTTCTACAGCGGCAGAGAATATTCACATCCCAATGAAAGCTGTTATATCAAATTTGATAACATTCTTAAATATGAAAATAAAAGCTTTTGCACATTTAAATGACAAGGTTGTTCAATGTAGTGGTGAGATACAAATACATTGGATCAAAGAAAACCAGGCTTATGTAAGTTGGAAAATTGAATCTCAGGAGAGTTTAATAGCATCAAAGTATGAAAATATCTTTCTTCATAAAAACGGGGATGGAGATGCTGTTCAAATAATAATTGAAAGAATACAAACTTACAGGATAGGAAGAAAAAAAATCTTCTTTGATGTTACAATGCTTTGACCTTCTTACCCGGGTCGGTCAAAAAAAACTTGTGAACCGTGAGGCAAAATGTATTGCATTATTTAATTAAACCGATTTTGCTGTAAATTTTGACACTCAATTATTTTAAATATGGATACTCAATTTCTTACAGATGCAAACGGTAATAAAACCGGCGTTCTTATTTCCATAAATCAGTATAAAAAAATGATGGAGGAACTGCAAGAACTCGAAGATATTAAAGCCTTTGACAAAGCAAAAAAAAGAAATGAAAAAACCATTCCTCTAAGAGAAGCTATTCAGTTAAGAAAGAAATATACTCACTATGTAAATAGCTAAATGCAGTATAACATTTGGGAAAATAAAGCCATGCAATTATACAAGGAAACAACCATCATCAAACTTATTTTGCTACGATTGAAAACCATGTTCATTTACGGTTCTGAGAAGAGCTTGGGGTGAAACTCCCTTGATTACTCTACTGGCGGCAGTGGTTTTAAATGTTGTCCGCAGAAATTACTGTTTGTATTGCTGATTTTAATTTTGGTAAGTCGCTAATGATTATTTGCCAAATGAGTAGGCTATCAATGCCGAAATATTCATGAACTAATATGTGTCGCATACCAATGATTTGCCTCCATTGGATATCTGTAAACTTATTCTTTGTTTCTTCAGAGATGTAATTTGCGGCTTCTCCAATAATCTCAATTTGTTTGATTGATGCAAAACGCATCATCGAGTTTTCAAGGAATTGCTCAATGCTGACATCCGTAGTATATTTTCGATTTCAGCAATTGATTCCAGGATGTGAAGTAATCTTTGCGAATCTCCAATCTTACCTTTCATAAATGAGTTTTTTATCATTATTTATGAAAGGAAGAATATAGTTAGAAACTGCATTACTTGAAACAATGTCAATCTTCTTATGAAGCCGATCTTCTAAATCGAACTTCATGTTTATAAATCCTAAGCCGATGTGTTCAGAATAATCAAGTTCAACAAGAATATCTACATCGCTTTCTTTAGTATCCTCGTTTCTGGCAAATGAACCAAAAAGGAATGCTTTTAGAACTGGTTTGTCCTTAAAATATTCTTTTATAACTCTTATGTCTTCGTTAGAAAGTTCCATATGGCAAAAGTAGGATTTTATCCTGATGCCTCAATAGCATTGCTTATTAGACTATGCGGCGTTTTTTATTGATACCCTTACATTTTCTCGCAAATTATATTTTCCTGTTAAATACCATGTAAGAAGGTCTCCAAACGTCATATCTGTTGTTTTCCTATTCCAGTCAGGTATTATTTGTTTTTTGCTAAGGTCAATCTTTCCAATTGTAAATAGTCTTATGAGCCAAATTAAAATTGATAATGGCAACGTAAGAAGTGTCAATAATGCTGGACCTGATCCAAATAACTCTCCTTCTGAAAGAAAATGTTTTGAGTAGTCAAAGCCCGTTGGATCAAGTTTATATTTAGTAACGAACTTTTCTATCAATTCCAAATTGTCGTCTCCTACGCAACCAAGATCATTATCAATTTGTGTTTTTAGCGAAATTACAGTGTCCCCTGTTTCTGTCTCTAGAAACTGTTTTACTTCCAAGTATGCTTGTCGTAAAGTTTTAAAGTCGCTATCGTAAGTGATATCTACCATAAAATGTCGCATAACGTGAGTTTGTAAAAAAATTTCTCTCGTAAATCAAATATACACCCAATGTTAATAGCTAAAATGCAGTTTAGTATTTGATTATAAAAAGCCATGCAATTTATACAAGGAAATAATCGCCATCAAACTTTTTTCGCCAGGCATAACGACAAGGTAGCCCCGGGCAATGCTGCAAGATTAATCTTCGCCTGGCTGACCAGGTGCCAGCAGATGTACTTATTTTTCGTAGAGTATAACGTCAAGACCCAGAACTGAGCTTAGCTGTTTGTCAGAAGTAACCAATGGGATATTCAGAGACATAGAAGTCGCAGCAATAATGCAATCTGGCAACTTAAGATTCGTCGATTTTCTAATTTGGATTGTATTCTGTTTTATTTCTTCTGAAATATTTTCAATTTTAAGTTCACTCAAGAAAGACATTATTGCCTTGTTTTCTTTCAGGGTTAACTTTTTATAAGATAGTAGTTCCAGTTCGGAAATTATTGATAGAAAAAGTTCTTTTCCATTTAAGAATGCGACTTATGTTTCATCGCCGCATAAAATATGTAATACAGCGTTTGTATCTAATAATAAACTATTGCCATTCATTTCTCAAGTTCTTTTGAATAGTTAATGCTTCTTCTTTCAATTTAATTAAACCGCAATACTTTATTACCTCCACGCCACTTTTATTCTTTAGCTTTTTTTCTAAAGATTCAATTTCTTTTTTTGAGGCGCCTTTTTTCAAAAATAAAACCATACATTTTTATTACTCGTAAAAATAATACTATTCCCCATAAAACTCTTTGTAAAAAATCCTATTGGAACGAATTGAAGGGGTATTGCTGCTTACGGTTGATTATTGCTACAGGTGGCTTCCACCTCATCCGCATAGAGGCCATTTCCTATAGTATTTCAAAATATTAATTTGCGCAATAAAAAAGTAAAACGAGTATTATAAAGCTGCAAAAAAATGCTGCCCAATGCTACTGCTCCTGAACGGAGCGCCTGCCTGCCGGCAAAGGCAGGTCGCCAATGAAGCTTCATAGCACTACTGCAGGCGGCCCAAAAAATAATCCCGGCATGCAAGGCCGGGATTATTAAAAAATACCAATTTTAGTTTTTAGTTTTTTGCCTGCTTCACATATTTTTCCATCCATTCAAATTGTTCGGCCAGCATGTGCAACACATTTTCCCGGCCTGCATAACCATGGCTTTCAAATGGCAGGCTCACATATTTTACAGTGCCACCATGGCCTTTTATGGCATTAAACATTCTTTCACTTTGTATGGGATAAGTGCCGGTATTATTATCTGCATCGCCATGAATTAATAACAGTGGGGCCTTAATTTTATCTGCAAAGCTAAAAGGACTCATCTGGTTATAAAGATCCGGTGCCTGCCAGTAAGTGCGGTCTTCATTTTGAAAACCAAAAGGAGTAAGTGTGCGGTTGTAAGCCCCGCTGCGGGCAAGGCCGGCTTTAAATAAATTGGTATGCGCCAGCAGGTTGGCCGTCATAAATGCACCATAACTATGACCTCCCACTGCTACCCTGTTTTTATCACCCACACCCATTTCGCTCAATTTATTAATGGCGGCTTCTGCATTCATTTTTAGCTGATCTACAAAATTGTCATTGGGTTTTGCATCTTTATTACCGGCCACAATGGGCATTTCTGCATTGTTTAATACGGCATATCCCTGGGTAACATAAAATATGGGAGAGCCCCAGCTTACCAAGGTAAACCTGTGTTCGCTGCCACGAATTTGTGCAGCATCTGCAGCCGAATTAAATTCTGCCGGGTAGGCCCATATTAAAACAGGCAGCGGCCCGTCTTTTTGTGCATTGTAATTTTTTGGCAAAAGCAATTCGCCGGTAAGTTCTACGCCATCAGATCTTTTGTAGCGGATTTTTTCTTTGCTTACGCCTTCCAGTTGCGGATAGGGATTTTTAAAATCAGTAAGCTGCCTGTCGGCAATGCGTAAACGCAGATTCTTTATCCAGTAATTGGGCACTACCGTTTTACTTTCCCTGCGGGTAACGAGGCTAAGCCGGTTGGCATCTAAAATTTTTACTACTGTTTCATAATTACCTTCTGCGCAGCGCCAGAGGGTATCTGCTTTTTTTGTGGCAAGCTCATACGATAATAAAAAAGGAAGATCTCCTTTGGATGAACTGCCGGTATTATTACTGAATAATATTTTAGTGCCGTTATCAATTAACTGCAAAACGTTTTTGCCATATTGATTGTTGTGAGTAACAGGAAAGCCGGGGCTGGAGTAGGCATCTGTACTGTTTCTGCTCATCAGTTTTTCTAATAAACCTGTAGATGAATTATACAGGTTCATTTGTGTGGTTTGTTTGCTGCGCAATCCTTCTGTAACAATTGCAGTGGTTTGATTACCCCATGTAATACCATTAAAGCGTTGAGTGGTTTTAAATAATTCTTTGGCAGTGGCAGTAAAAGGAGCGGGCAATGCGTAAACTGCATCTCTGTATGTAACAGTATTTTTTATGAGACCGCTGTCTAATGGTTCGCACCAAACAAGGGTAGCCGCTTCATCATCTCTCCATTGAAAAGAGCGTGGACCGGTTTGCACGTTATCGTTGCCGCCGGGTGCTGTTTCAGAAGAAGGCAGGTCGGCTACTTTTTTTATTAATTTTCCATTTATGTCTGTTATGCTTACCACAGATGGAAATCCACTATAAGGAACGAGGTAAGAAAATGGTTTTTTTATGGTGCGCAGCATCAGGTATTTTTTATCGGGAGATAAACTGATGTTATTGTAAATAGCAGGCTGACCAATTTTTGTTTCTATGCCATTGTTGTTTTTAACAAGTTGTGTGGTAGCATAAAAAGCAAACAACGATTCATCAAAAGGACTTTTAATCATATCCTGGTAAGTAGGGCGTGGAGAAGCCTTGCCATAATTTTCCTGCACTGCCGGCCCTTTGGGTGCCAATGGTTTTGGCGGAGCGGCACTGGCAGGTTTTAAAGTACTGCGGTATAACAGGCTGTTGTTATCGTACCAGGTATAGGATCCGGTAACTGTATTGAGTGCTGTTTTATTTACTTTAACTGCTTTTTGGGTAGCCACATTTATCACATACAAATCTACCCGGTTGATGGTAGTATGGGTAAAAGCAATTTTTGTATCATCGGGGCTCCAGTTGATGGCTCCTGCATATAACGGTGAGGGTAAGCCGCTAATGGAAAGTGTTTTGCCTGTTGCGATATTTTTAAGATAAAGATTGGTAATATAATTTTGCCGGCTGGGTGCAAAATTATTAGGGTTGATACGTAATCCGGCAATGCGAAGTTCTGGCTTGGCCAGTTCTTCTACCGATGGATAACTGCTGCTTTCGGTAAATAATACCCATGCTCCCTTATCATCTATACTCACGCCCGGCGTGGGTTTTACCAACAACATATCTGTAATATCTTTTGGCGGGGTTTTATAACTGATGTCGTCTTGTGCAGAAGCATTCAGGCTTAAACATACTGCTAAGGAAACAGCAATGGGTAAATATTTAATATCCATATGTAAGATGATTTTGTTTTACTAAGGTAAGGTTTATTGTGTTTGCTGATAAATCGTGCGCCCGGAATTGTTTTTTTATTTATGAGGATGAATTAAGATTGGGGGAATAAATATTGCATAATATTTTTTAAAAAACTTTTTGTATTTCCATTCTCCTGTTTTTGAAAAGCATGGTTGTTTTATTCAATTATAATATTGTATTTATTTAAAAGGCCGGCAATATTCTGCGTGGTAAATTTTGCTTTGTTTAATTTGTTGATTTCAGGATTGATTGAGAAGTTATAGGATGTTCTAAAATCTGCCTGTTCTAAAATACTGTTTTCAAAAATGGCCCTGCTTAAATCACAATTAATGAATTTGGACTTGCTGAGATTCGTTTCTACAAAATCTACCTCTTGCAGTTTGCAATCTTTAAACAAAGTGCTTTTTATTTTTAACTTAAAGAAAGAAGAAAAATTCAGTAGGCAATTTTCAAAACCAAAAGAAATTAAAAATGAATTACATTCATCAAAATGCAGGCCCAGCAGTTTACAGTTTTTAAATTGTATTTCTTTAAAAACAGTTCCGCTAATTTTAGCCATACTGAGGTCACATTGGTCAAATGTACATTCGCTAAAAATAATTTTAGTAAGATCGCTGTTTGCGAAAATACAAAAGGAAAAACTGCAGTTTTCGTATTCTCCCTTTTTAAGAGGGGATTCTGTATAATTTATTCCTTTAAATTGTTTGCCTTCAAAATATTCTTTGCTCATTGTGACAGAGGTTTTAAAATTTGCACAAATCTTTATGGGGGAAAGGAATTTTTATAATAGAGAAAGTGGCCGCATGATTTGGTGGGTAAGCGGTCAGCAATTAATGGTTGTTGCAGAAGTAGAAATAATAGCAACCTGTTTTTAAATGGTCCATTGGTCGTGTACTACTCCCACTAAATAATATTTGTCATTATAATTTTTAAATATCAGCCTTAAGCTACACCAATCCATTCTGTTGTATTTTTTATCAAAACCAGGAAAGTAACTTTCTGTAAAATCACAATCCTTATAAATATCTTCAAGATTATTGAGGGAGTTACCCGATCCAATCATTTTATTTAAACTTGTTTTTTCGGCATTTAAAAAGTCGGCATTGTAAACGAATTTTGCAAAATATTCATTGATTGATAAAACTATTTCGTCTCCGCTTCCATCATAATTACCCCATTTTAATTTCCCCTGTTTTTTACTGTTTTCAATAAAATTGTTTTTGCTGAATTTTAAATTGGCGATAGTGTCAATATAGCCATAGGGAGAAAATCTTACACTAAGTGCAGGGTGTATAAAGGTTGAAAATATTTGATAATCCTTTTGCTTAAGAGCAGTTAAAACTTCTTTAGCCAGGTTCATTATTACTTTGTCTTTATTTACCTTAACCGGCAAATTGATTTCAGTAACTAATGTATCGGGTGCAGGTGTTATTGTTTGTGGGGCTTCGCTTTTCTCCTGGTTGTTGCAACTTAATATTAGAAGCAGCAATAGTAACGTGATGGTTTGTTTCATAAAAAAAATGTTGAAAGTATAAATGGATGATGCAGTACATCAAATATAAATTGATTTTAAGTGTAAATGGTTCGCAATAATTTTATTGTAAATACAAAACCGCCCCGATAATAAATCGGGGCGGTTGTTATCATTAAAAAAAATGATTATTTATCTCGTTTCATTTCCCAGCGGGATATCCCTCTTTAACATCTCGTCCCTGTTGGCAATTTCCCAGGCGGTATAAAAAACCATGCGGGCTCTTTTTTCCAACAGGCTCCAATTTATTTTTTCTATATCATCCGTAGGCCTGTGGTAATCGGCCTTGAGCATACCATCATAAAAGAACAACACGGGTACGCCTTTGCGGGCAAAATTGTAATGGTCGCTGCGAAAATAAATTCTGTTGGGATCTTTGGGATCATCAAATTTATAATCCAGCACAAGTTGGGTGTATTTGTTATTAGCTCCTTCGTTGATAACGGGAAGATCGCTGCTTAATTTGTTGTGGCCTACTACATACACATAATTCAGGGTGTCGTCTTTCATACGTTCTGTATCTACCCTTCCAATCATATCAATGTTAAGATCTACCGTTGTTTTGTTTAATGGATACAGTGGATGATCGCTGTAGTATTCACTTCCCCACAAACCTTTTTCTTCGCCACTTACGGCCATAATTACAACAGTACGACGGGGGCCTTTTCCTTCTGCTTTGGCTTTTGCAAATGCTTCTCCTATCTGCATGATGGATACGGTGCCACTTCCATCATCATCGGCACCATTGTTTACAATGCCATTGCGCATACCAATATGATCGTAGTGAGCAGTTACAAAAACGTACTCCTCTTTTTTGTCAGAGCCTTCAATAATACCCAGTACATTACTGGCCATAATAGTGTTGCGGTATTTTTTATAAGCAAAAGCAATCTTGCTTTTTTGTTCAGTATAATCGGCAGAAACAAAAGCAGCATTGCTTTTTGCTTTTGCTATTAGTTCATTTGTTTTACTTCCCAATATTTCTTTAGCAAAAACATGACTTAACAAAGCGTAGTTTAATTTTTTACCTGGCGTAGGTTTTGGATAATAAGTGTTGGTTATTTTACTGCCATCTACTGCACGCTGATTAAAACTTTCCTGTGAAGCATTAATGACCAACACTCCTGTAGCGCCTTTTTTTGCAGCCAGCTCCAGTTTTTTACTAAGCCCGGATAAACTCCATTCAGAGCTACTGTTAGCTTTGCTGCTTATGAAATACTTGCCGTCCTTTTTTGGTTCGCCAAGAAACAACACAACAATTTTACCTTTTACATTTATCGCTGTGTAATCATTATAGGCAGGGTCTTCAATACCATATCCTGCAAATATGATTTTTTTGCCCTTGAATTTTCCAGTTTCATTGGTCATTACGGGGCTGGTGTAATCAGTGCCATACACGGCTGTTTTTTGGCCAATGGTAAGATTACTGCTAATCATACTGTCTTTATAGAGCGGGTAGTATTGCTGGTATCCTTTGGCAGGAACAGAAGGATTAAGGCCAATATTTTTATAAATACTTTCAATATAAGCAGCCGCTTTGCGTTGTCCTTCGGTGCCGGTTTCCCGGCCTTCCATTGCATCGCTTGCAATAATGTTTAAATGTTTTTGTAATTCCGGTATGCGGATAAGAGCAGCATATTTTGAAGCATCATCTGTTTGTGCAAATACAATAACAGCCGCAAAAATAAAAGGAAGAATAACCAGTTTTTTCATATAATATATTTTATCACAAGCAAAATAGGTAAACAGATTTAGTTGAAAATTAAATTTTTTATAAGCGGTGAGTGCAGATTACAACAGGAGCCTGTGCCTTTATGGGTATGTTTAGTTTAATAAATACCAACACTAAAGAATTTGTTACGGCAAAATATTAATAAAAAAGCACTGGTATAATCAGTGCTTTCGTAATTTATTTATGTAATGCAGTTTAATTTACCTGGATGAAATCTTAGCCACTCTATCGCTATGCCTGCCAGCTTCAAATGATGTATGCATAAAAACATCCAGCATTTTCTCTGCATCGCCGTCTCTTACAAAACGGGCAGGAATACAAATTATGTTGGCATCATTGTGTTTGCGGGCCAGTTCTGCCAATTCTTCGCCCCAGCAAATAGCCGCTCTTACACCGGGGTGTTTGTTTGCTGTAATGGCCACTCCATTGGCACTGCCACAAAGTAAAATTCCAAAAGCTGCCTCACCATCTTCTACTGCCATTGCTACAGGGTGTGCAAAATCGGGATAATCTACAGAGTCTTTTTTATACGTACCAAAATCTTTATAAGCCATTTTTTCGCCTTCCAAAAAAGATATTAAATCTTCTTTACAATCGAAACCTGCGTGGTCACATCCAATGGCAATGGGTTTGGTAGAATCGAAAATATACATGACAAATAAAATTGATTGTGAGTAAAAGGATATGTTATTTGTATCAATAATTGATATGGTAAAATTAGAACATTATCAATTATTAATTATTTTATTATCCCCTTATCATTAGCTCCATTCTTTCTCTTCTTTTGCTTTTTGTTTATCTACCCTTGCTACCAGGAACACACCAATTTCATATAACAATAAAAGCGGAAGTGCCACAATAATCTGGCTGGTCCAATCCGGAGACGGAGTAATAATAGCAGCCAGTAACAGGATTACCACAAAAGCATATTTTCGGACAGACCTTAACAATGTGGCCGAAACCAAACCTATTTTGGCCAATACGTAAGCAAGTACCGGCAACTCGAATGCAATGCCGCAACCCAAAACAAGGTCATTAATGGTATCAATATAATCTGTAAGGGTTGGCATATACTTATATGCACCTGTAGAACCCAAGCTAAAGTTTGCCAGGAAATTAAATGTAAACGGGGCCAATAAAAAATAGCCAAAGGCACCACCGCAAAAAAAGCAAAGGGATACCCAGAAAATACTTCCCCGGGAATAACGAACCTCTTTATCTGACAGGGCAGGTTTGATAAAACGCCAAAGCTCCCAAAAAAGATAGGGGAATGCCAATATTACACCACCGATCATAGAAATGGAAAGTGCAGACATAAATGGCCCGCTGATGGTAATACCCTGCAAGGGAATTTCAACCGGTGGCATGCAAAGAGAGTCTCCCAGTCTTAAAAAATGGCCCAAATTGCAAAACCAACTATAGGTAATAAAATCAGATTTGGCAGGGGCATAAATGATATGATCAAAAACCCAATCCACATTTATAAAAATGGCGATAAAAGCAACTGCCCATACAATCACTCCTCTTACAATATGCCATCGCAATGCCTCCAGGTGATCTATAAAACTCATCTCCACGGCTTCTTTATTTTTGGAGTTTCTTAATTTCCTGAAAAATTTACTTCTGGTTTCTTCTGTTGTGGACACCTATTTAATTTTTAGCTGTAAAGGTAATATAGATTGCAGTTTTATAATTGCAATTTACAAGTGTATAAATGGATATACGGAATAATACCCTTTTGATATTGCATTTCTATAAGTTAATACATAAAAGAAGCCCCTGTAGATACAGGGGCCGTTTACCAAAACTAACTGCTTATGAGAAAATTTACTGTTTGTTGTTATGCAGTAATAGATTCAAACAAAGTGCCAGAGTTTAAAATTTTAATGTTAAAAAAATGATAAGGACTGGCGCATACTACAAAGTTACAATTGATGCAACGCCTAAGCATCTTATTTTTTTAGAAACCCCTGAATGAGATCCATCAAGCCGCCACCGCCATTTTTTTGCTGTTGTTGCTGCGCACCCTGAGTAAATTTTGATACAATATCCATCAATCCGCCAGCACTATTATTTTGGTTACCACCTGTAATCTGGCCGATAAGATCCTGGAGGTTAAATCCGCCACTGCTTTGTTGTTGAGCCACCTGGCCACCCGTTATGGAGTTCAATAAACCTTCAATTGAAAAGCTATTGTTGCCGGGGTCATTTGTTTTATTTACCAGATTACTTAATACATTAGGTATTAAATTATTGGCTACCTGGTTGGCCTCAGATCCACCCATATTAAACTTACTCATTAGTTTGCCGGCAAAGTGCCCCACCATCATATTTACTATGGGGTTACTCATCAGGCTATTTCCTGATTGTGACTGCGTGTTATTGCCGCCATTAAATAACGACAACAGATTCTGAAAGCCACCACCTGCTACAATATTTCTAAGACCGGAAGCCACGGTATTAGTGGCTTCTGCCACTACGGCATCATTTTGTTCATTTGGCACCGCAGGATTGTTTATAACATATTCTGCTGCATTTCCTTTTACGAGATTGAATAATTCTTCTAACATAGATTAATTTTTTAGAAGATGAAAATAGAAAATAATTGTTTAATTTTTTTTGTAGAATATATTAACCATTTTGGGAAGTCAGTTTTTCCGCATTTTCGGCAAATTGCAGGGCATCTGCAAATTCTTCCAGTTCGCCATTTAATACAGCGTCTAAATTATACACGGTAAGTCCTATCCTGTGATCTGTTACTCTTCCCTGTGGAAAATTGTAGGTTCTTATCTTGGCACTTCGGTCGCCGGTGCTCACCAAACTCTTACGAAGGTGAGATATGGCTTCTTCCGCTTTTCTTACTTCTTCATCATACAATTTTGTACGTAACATTTCCATCGCCTTTAATTTATTACCTAATTGCGATCTATCCGTTTGGCACATAACCACAAGTCCGGTAGGTTTGTGGGTCAAAAACACTTTGGTTTCCACTTTGTTCACATTCTGTCCGCCGGCACCGCCGCTTCGGGCAGTTTCCATTTTCACATCACTCTCTTTCAATTCAAAATCCACTTCCTCTGCCTCGGGCATTACTGCTACTGTTACAGCACTGGTGTGCACACGGCCACTGGATTCTGTATCTGGTACACGCTGCACCCGGTGCACGCCACTTTCAAACTTTAATATGCCATACACATCATCGCCGGTAATTTCTACCTGCACTTCTTTAAATCCTCCCACGGTTCCTTCACTTTCACTTAATAAAGCTGTTTTCCATCCCTTCTTTTCGCAATATTTAATGTACATACGCAGCAGGTCGCCGGCAAATAAAGATGCCTCATCACCACCTGTGCCTGCCCTTATCTCCAGGATGGCATTTTTTTCGTCAAACGGATCTTTGGGTATCAGCATATTTCTAAGCTGTTTTTCTATTCCCTCTTTTTGTGTTTCCAGTTGGGGCAGTTCCTGTTTGGCCATTTCCCGCATTTCTTCGTCGTCGCTGTTTAATACCTCTTTATTAAACTCAATATCATCCATTAGTTTCACATAGTCATTGCGGGCAATAACCACTTTTTCCAGGCTGCGGTATTCCTTGCTCATTGCGCTATACTTTTTGTTGTCGCCTACAATGTCGGGATTGGTTAGTGCCACGCCCAGGTTATCAAATTTTGCCTTTATTGCATCCAGTTTATCTAACATAAATCCACTTTTAATTTCCCTTCCAATAAAATCCGCAAGTATTCGGATAAATGGATGAGAGGGTATTTTTAATTGTAATTCAATTTTATGAACAAATAATATGATACTGTTGTTACTATTTTAAATTTTTTGGTATCCTTCAGCAATAAGTTTTTTTAAATTGTTCTGTCACTTTCCTATATTTATCTTATCGGATACGGTTTACCAAACATTCAACTTTTTTCAGCAATTTCGTTTTGCTTATGGTCAGCCGGAAACCTTATGACCTTAGTTGGGGCGGCAAATTTACGTTATCTCAATCAATCATTTTGTATAGAAAATATAAACCATCTACAATCTTTAATGGCATAGCTATGATGCCAGAGGGGCATGTATTGATAATGACCAATAAAGGCCAGGTGGAAACTATTGTGCCCGAAGATGAGGCCGGGCAGGATATACAATTGATGGAAGGTATTTTGTGCCCTGGTTTTGTGAATGCTCACTGCCACATAGAATTGAGTCATATGAAAGGGGTTATTCCCCGGCACACCGGATTGGTGGATTTTGTGAAACAGGTCATTTCAAAGCGGGAAGCGCAAAATTCCGGTTTATCTGAAACCACATCGGGAGAGACTTTTGAACGGCTATTAGACGAAAAGCTGAATGCGATGACAAGCGCTGTGAATGAATTATATAACAGTGGTACTGTTGCTGTAGGGGATATTTGCAACACTGCCGATTCTATTGAGCTAAAGAAAAACAGTGCGTTATACTGGCACAACTTTATAGAAGTAACCGGTTTTGTAGATGCGGTGGCAGAAAAACGGTTAAAAACCGGGGAAGAAATTTTAAACGCATTCATTAAGTATCATCCTCACCTGGGCCATACACTTACTCCTCATTCTCCTTATTCTGTTTCTAAAACCCTGTTTGATTTATTGAATGAAAAAACAGCAGATCAAATTATCAGCATTCATAACCAGGAAGCTGTTGCAGAAAATGAATTGTATCAACATAAAACCGGGGCATTAATAGAATTGTACAAGGATCTTGGAATTAACTTAGACGCTTTTGCGCCTACCGGCAAAACAAGTATGCAAAGCTGGATGCCTTATTTTAACAGGGGGCAAAAAGTAATTTCGGTTCACAATACATTTACATCCCAGGATGATATTAAAAATAGCGATTTGCCCATTGCTTACTGCATATGCATAAATGCCAATCTGTATATAGAAAACACGCTGCCACCCATTGAAATGCTCATGAAAAATGATTGCTCAATTATATTGGGCACGGATAGTTATGCAAGCAACAATAGCCTGAATTTGATGGAAGAAATAAACAGCATTCAACAATATTTTCCTGCTGTTCCGTTATCAACTATCCTGCAATGGGCCACAATTAACGGCGCAAAAGCGCTGGGTATTGAAGACAGGTTTGGTAGTTTTGAAAAAGGCAAAACCCCCGGACTGGTTTTAATTGATGTAACAAATGGAGTTTCCCAAAAAATAGTTTGATGGTTTGATGGTTAAATGGTTGGATTGTTGGATGGTTATAATAATAATTGGAATGATTGCCGTATTCTATCGCCTCTAAATTTTTATAAAATAACGAATCGAAAAAACCTTAAACCTTAAACGTTAAACCTTAAACTTTTGAACGTTGAACCTTCACCCCCCCAACACTTCATGCAGCACCTGCAATGTTTTTACCTGGCCAAAATCGGGAATATGCAAAGCATAATATTCCATGTACTTTAATAACAAGGCCCTGCGTTTATGATGATTCATTTTTACCTGGCTAAGTTCATGCGGCTGCATAATCTTTAATAACTCTGATGTGAGCAATGCATCTTCTTTTTCTATAAAATGAGGATGAGTGGGAGCCTGGTGCGTAAAAACTCCTTCCAGCAAATCAAGATAAATCGTTTCTTCCTGCCCGGATGCAGCATTCATATCGCTAAAACGAAAGCCAAAAAAATGGGTGAGCTGTAAACTGAAGTATAAAGGAAAATTAGCGGCAATGGCTGCCGGAGCCTTATCCAGTTGCTGCAGCGCATCTTCACAAAAATAAAAAAGATCGCTGTTTTGCTCCGGTTGTTTGAGGGTTTTATGCAGTATTTCTACCATAAACAATGCAATGCTGTTTTTTACCACATCGCTCAATATATTTTTATACAAAAAAGACCAACTGCATTCCCTTATACGATGCATGGCTTTTTGATCGTTGTGATACACTTCCATATCCAGCAGGGAGGTTGGCTGAAACAGGGCTGCTTTGCTTCCTGTTTTTTTATTGGTTCGCACACCGTTTACCATATATGTTTGCACCCCAAATAATTCTGTAAATACCGTTACCACAAGGCTGGTTTCTCCATAACGGATGCTTTTTAAAACAATGCCTTTGGTTTTATGTGTCATAAATATATTTCAGCCTTTCATTCTGCGATCCTGCACTTTTAAAATGCAGGATGAAAAATAAAATGGTAAAAAAAGCAAGATAGTTGATTCTTAATATCTATCCGGGTTCTCCGAAAACGTAGAGAGCAAGGGGGTATAACCCTTTACTTTAAAAGCATTTTTAAAATGATCGTCGCTTAAGCCGCCTCTTTTTGTATAAACAGCAATGGCCCCGCCGCCGCCACCTGGATTGCCAAAAAACGGTGGTGGGTAAGCTTTAATGATGGCAATATCATTTACAGGTATCATATCTATATCTTCTATACGCACCCTCATTTCATCCAAATAAAAATTTACCCGATCTCCCCGCCAGCGTGCGGTTGGTTGTATACCCCCGGTAATTGTAATGCCCGCCACCTGGGTTCTTACAATCTGCAGTGCCGAAAAAGCATTATTTAAAAAAGTATTATCCAGCAGGTTAATCACCCGCTCATTCATATCTCTGAAAAGCCCGGAGGAATATTTTTTATTAAATAATTCGCCACGGTTAGCAGGTTTGCTGTAAACCGTTACAGTTTCCAATACCTGCACTCCTGAATCGCTGTCTTCATTTTTGCTTATAAATTTTTTAAGGGCTGCTTCAGGTTCTGTTTCGCCAATATAAATATCCATCACCTGTCCAGCCCTGGGATAAGCAACAGAATCCAGCACTGTAGAAATTTCAATATCAAGTGCATCGCTGTTATTTTCTTCGGGTATTGTAAACAAAATAGTAGCATCCTTTTCAAACAACACATTTTTATAAGTAAAACTTCCCTGGCTGGTTACATTGGCTTCGCTTTCATACACATCTCCCGCAGCCGTTATGAGGGTGGTATTTAAACTGGTTACTTTTTCCGGCGTTTTTACCTTGCCAAATACAGTAAACAGGTTTTGTAAAATAGAAAAACGCATTCGGTACTGGCCTTGTGGCAAAGAATCAGGGATGATAAGAGTGGCTTCGCAACGCCCATTCAGCATGGGCCAGCGCATATCCCAAACCATTCCATCTTCATGTTCGGCCATTAAAAATAAGGTAGCAATGGCACCCTTTTTTTGTGGTTGAAGGGCTGTGATGTGTATACTGTCATTTGCTTTAAAAAAAGATTTATTGAGCTGCACATTTAAATCGGCCTGCTGAGCCTGGGAGCTAATGCACCCGATGAGGAACAGGTAAAGGAGGGTACTTATTTTATATGAATGTTTCATAATAAAAAATTGATAAGAATACTGCAAAAGTAACTACACATTTGTAGTAAGACTTGTTAATTCCCGGGGTCGTTATGAATTACCCCGGCCTTCAGGCCGGGGGTGGGAATTATAATTTTCTTCGGGGCTTTAGCCCAATTATTAATTGCAGAAAATTATATGGGGCTAAAGCCCGGAGGCTCTTTTGTCTTTTATCCCCGGGCTGAAGCCCGGGGTAATTTATAGGACTTATTATTCTTTATCCATTATTTGTTTCCCAGCAAAAATATAAATAAGCATTGTTTTAATCATTTACCATCCGGATTTAAAAAATAGGCAACTGACTATTTTGTAAATCCAGATGGGTTTACCTTTAATCGTATGCCAATAAACATTTTTAGAGTCATAGGCTGTACGCCTTAAATAAACTTTCTTTGCAAAAAAATCCGGTTATATGTGGAAAGCACTCGCTCAGTTTGTAATTAAAAACAGAAATGTTTTGTTGTTGGTATTATTAATCAGCACTGCTGTGATGGGATACTTTGCCAGCAAGATAAAACTGAGTTACGAATTTTCTAAAGCCATACCAACCGATAATCCCCGTTACAAAGATTATGTAGCGTTTAAGCAAACTTTTGGGGATGATGGTAATTTACTGGTGGTGGGTATTCAAAGCAAAGATTTATTTAAGCTCAGCAATTTTAAAGCCTACCGGCAATTGCAGTTGCAACTTAAAAAAGTACCTTTTGTGGAGGATATTTTGAGCGTACCAGGTGCTGTAATGTTGCAAAAAGACAGTGCCGGAGAAAAGCTGAATGCTGTAAAAATATTTTCTGACAGCATACAAACTCAGCAGGCACTGGATAGTACGGCTGCTGTTTTTTACAACCTTCCATTTTACCGTTCTTTATTGTATAACCCCGATACAGATGCATACCTGATGGGGGTTCGTATTAATAAAGATATCCTGAACTCAAAAGAAAGAACGCTGGTAATAAATAATATTACTGAGCTAGCAGGAGCCTATTCAAAAAGTACCGGTATAAAAACTTATTTAAGTGGCCTGCCTTTAATTAGAACGGTAGTGGCAGACAGGATACAGGCAGAGATGAAACTATTTTTATTTGGCTCCCTTGCGTTTAGTGTACTGATTCTTTTAGTATTTTTTCGTTCTGTCAGCACCACTTTATTATCTCTTGCAGTAGTGGTTACAGGTGTGGTGTGGACGGTAGCCATCACTTATCTCTGTGGCTATAATATCACTTTACTTACTGCACTCATTCCATCACTGGTGGTGGTAATTGGTATTCCCAACTGCATTTATTTTATTAATAAATATCATACTTCTTACATTAAGAGTGGAGATAAAATGGCTTCGCTGGTAGATATGGTGAGCAAGATGGGAGTGGTTACCCTGTTTTGTAATATTGCTGCTGCCATTGGTTTTGCAGTTTTTGCACTTACTAAAAGTGCTATACTTAAAGAGTTTGGTGTGGTGGCAGGATTAAGTATCATGGTGATATTTGTAGTTTCATTTATTTTATTGCCGACTGTACTTAGCTTATTGCCTCCCCCGGGCAAAACTCAATTAAAGTACCTGCAAAGCAAATGGATCACTACCTTATTAAACAAGATTGAATACTGGGCTTTTAATTATCAAAAAAGAGTGCTGTTTATTACTGCCATTGTTGTGGCCATCAGCATTGCAGGTATTATGCAATTAAAAACGGTTGGTAAAATTGTGGATGATCTACCAAAGGATGATATCATTTACAAAGATCTGAAGTTTTTTGAGAAAAATTTTAAGGGAGTAATGCCATTGGAAATAGTGATAGATACCAAAAAGAAAAGGGGCCTTTCCGGTATGCGGGCATTAAATGTGTACAGTAAAGTAGATAGTCTTGCAATGTTTATTGCCGCACAGCCAAATATGAATCGTCCGCTTACTGTGGCAGAGGGTTTAAAATTTGCAAAGCAGGGTTTTTATGAAGGAGACTCTTTAAATTATTTGTTGCCCAATGCCTTTGATGGTTCTTTTGTAGGTGAATACCTCCGGCCATCCAAAGAAGGGCAGGCACAAAATAACTTTACCAAAATGTTGCGTTCGTTTGTAGACAGCAACAATCAAAGTACCCGCATCAGTGTGAGTATGGCCGATGTGGGCACGCAACAATTACCCATCATACTGGATACTATTCAAAAAAGGGCCGGTCAATTATTTGACAGCAGTTATAAAGTAACGCTTACGGGTACCAGCATTACTTTTTTAGAAGGTAGCAGGTTCATCATCAATGGCCTCAAGGAAAGTATTTTGTGGGCATTTTTGCTCATAGCCATTTGTATGTTATACCTGTTTAAATCATTTAGAATTCTGTTATGTTCATTAATACCCAATCTTGTGCCCCTGGTTGTAACCGCAGGTTTAATGGGCTGGGCAGGCGTGCCGCTCAAACCCTCTACAGTGCTGGTATTTAGTGTAGCATTGGGCATTGCAGTAGATATTACCATCCGGTTTTTGGTTAATTATAAACAGGTATTGCCCTTCAATAATTATGAAGTAGCTGCATCTGTAAAAAACACCATTCATCAAACAGGATTAAGTATTATCTACACTTCGCTGGTACTTACAGCCGGGTTCATTATTTTTTGTGCAAGCAGCTTCGGCGGCACTTTTGCATTGGGCTGGCTCACATCAGTAACCTTATTAGTGGCCACCATTACCAACCTGGTTTTATTGCCTGTTTTACTGCTGCTTATTCACCGGATAACGAAAAAGCCATAAGAATTTATACATTATATTTATTTTAATTTGATATTTTATGCAGCAGATAAAAAACTTTCTTGTCTAATGTTGTGTTAATGTTAGTGATTCTACTATATATTTGTCTGTATTAAAACAAAAATCTGCAATGAGAAAAATTATTTTGACCTTATTGGTTGCTATAGCCTTTGTGCTTAATGCAACCGCCCAGGACCGCAGGGTTACTGGTAATCTAAAAGATGAAAAAGGAACTCCGGTTGTGAATGCATCAGTCGTAGTAAAAGGTACCGCTCGTGGTAGCGTTACAGATGCTAATGGAGATTTTTCATTATCGGTTCCATCAAATGCACGGACGCTTGTTATATCAGGAGTAGGCCTTACTACTCAAGAGGTATCTCTGGGTTCCAGAACAAATTTTTCTGTGGTAATGATATCTTCCGATCTGAGTATGGA
>JBBRFX010000015.1:0-38915 GCA_038241275.1 Chitinophagales bacterium | reverse complement strand
AAAGATATTTACAGGGTGCTGAAACCCGGTGGCCATTTCAGTATTTCCGATGTGGTGTTGGTTGGCGCTTTGCCCGAAGCTCTGCAAAAAGATGCAGAGATGTATGCAGGTTGTGTGGCTGGTGCTATTCAGAAAGAAGTGTACATGGAATTAATTGAGCGCAATGGTTTTAAAAATGTGGTTATTCAAAAAGAGAAACCCATTGTAATACCAGATGATATTTTAAAAAATTATTTAAACGAAACAGAACTGGCTTCTTTTAAAACCGGCAGCACAGGTATTTTTAGTATAACTGTTTATGCGGAAAAGCCAACAGAAGAATCCTGTTGCACACCCGGCGGCGGATGTTGCTAAACTTACATGCGTATTTATTTTTCACTTATAAATAGTATAGCCATGAACGCAAATCAGAAAAACGCAACCTGTTGCATCGGCAATGAAGATTGCTGGGGCGGTATCTCTCAAGCGGGATGCTGCTAAACAAAAAATTAAAAGTGCTGGCTTATTAGTGTCCGGCACTTTTAATTTTATTCACTTTTATAAGTATTTATGTCTGCAAATAATTGTGCCCCGGCACTCGAACGAAAAAAACTTAGTTTCCTGGATCGTTATCTTACGTTATGGATTTTTTTAGCCATGGCTATAGGAGTGGGCATTGGTTATTTTTTTCCTTCTTCTTCTACTTTTATTATTTCATTTTCTACCGGCACTACCAATATACCGTTGGCAATAGGACTGATATTAATGATGTATCCACCCTTTACAAAAGTGAGGTATGATAAATTAAAAGCCGTTTTTAAAAATACCAAAGTGTTGTGTGTTTCTTTATTTTTAAACTGGGTAATTGGTCCCATACTAATGTTTTTGCTGGCCATTATTTTCCTCCATGATTATCCTGAATATATGGTTGGTTTAATATTGATCGGCCTTGCACGCTGCATTGCCATGGTAATTGTGTGGAACGAACTGGCAGATGGCAGCCGGGAATATGCAGCAGGACTGGTAGCACTCAACAGCATTTTCCAGGTATTGTTATACAGTGTGTATGCCTATGTTTTTATTACGGTGTTGCCGCCGTTGTTTGGTATCACAGGGGCTGTGGTTGATATCAGTATCGGGCAAATTGCAGAGAGTGTGGGCATCTACCTGGGTATTCCTTTTGCCGCAGGTTTTTTAACCCGTTATTTTTTATTAAAGGCCAAAGGAGAAGACTGGTATCAAAATAAATTTATTCCTTTTGTTTCTCCCATTACTTTAATCGCATTGCTGTTTACGATCGTGGTAATGTTTAGTTTAAAAGGAGAACTGATTGTGCAGATACCTTTGGATGTAATTAGAATTGCTATTCCATTAGTTATTTATTTTGCTGTCATGTTTGTAATAAGTTTTTTTATTGGCAAAAAAATGGGTGCCGATTATTCAACCAATGCTTCCATTGCATTTACTGCTGCCGGTAATAATTTCGAATTGGCCATCGCTGTTGCCATTGCTGTATTTGGCATCAACAGTAGGCAAGCTTTTGCCGGGGTGATTGGGCCATTGGTAGAAGTGCCGGCTCTGATTGCGCTGGTAAACGTTGCATTTTGGCTCCGCAAAAAATATTACAGCAATCAACGGCTATCGTCTAAATCATTTATCTAACATCTAAATACCTAATCAATATGAATACAACATCACCTGATCGCTTAGATAATCCTCCCCACTCGGGAAACTCGGAGGGGCCCAAAAAACTCCTCTTCGTCTGTATAGAAAACAGCAATCGCTCACAAATGAGCCAGGCCTTTGCCAAAATTCATGGCGGCGAAAATGTAGAAGCCTATAGTGCGGGTAGTAACCCGAGTGGTATCGTAAATCCTAAAGCCATTGCTGCAATGAAAGAACTGGGTTACGATCTTAGCACTCATGACAGCAAAAGCCTTGATGAGGTAAAAGAATTTGCACCTTTTGATGTCGTAGTTACCATGGGCTGTGGCGATGCCTGCCCCTGGATGCCTGCTAAAAAGTTTGTGGACTGGGTGATACCTGATCCCAAACATATGGAGCCAACGGAATTTAACGGGGTGAGAGATTTTATTGAAGAGAAGGTAAAGGATTTATTGAAGAAAATTTAAAATGAAAGCCCCGTGTGAACAGTTTATTTTGACGGGGCTTATTAAATCCATTTTAAATTTTTTCTACGAGCAACCGCTCACTTACCGTATGGCTTAGGGTTTCTGCTGTTTTTTTGTTGTAGGCAACTACCATACTGCCATCAAATATTTCAACCGATTTTATTTTAATTTTTAATCCCAGTTGCAATTCCCGGCTGTTGAGAAATTTTAAAAAATCATCTGTAGTGTGAATTACCGCTGCAAGTTTTACGGTGTCGCCTGCTTTGCAATCGCTTAGCTTTTCATAATGTACCCAATCTATTTTTCCTGTTTTGTCGGGTATGGGCGAACCATGGGGGTCTATGGTGGGATAGCCAAGCATCTCATCCATTTTTTCAAAAAAATGCGGGGAGTGCAGGTGTTCTATCTGTTCGGCTATTTCGTGTACTTGCTCCCAGCCAAAATCCATTTTTTGTACCAGAAACATTTCTGTAAGCCGGTGTTTTCTTATAATCAGGCCCGCTTCTTTTTTACCCTTCTCCGTTAGTTTCAAAGGTTTATAACTTTCGTAAAACACCAGTTTTTTATCCGCCAGCTTTTTCATCATGCTGTTAACGGTAGGCATTTTTATTTCCAGCCTTTTACTCAGTTCATTCACACTCACTTCTCCTTTATCATTGGCTAAGTTAAAAAGCGCTTTCAGGTAATTCTCTTCTGTATAGGAATGCATGGTTCAAAAGTATTAATAAAGTAATTATTCTGGGAAAATTAAAAAATACCAGGCTATTAATATTGTTAGAACAGTCTAAGTTTATATATTTGTTCTTCAAACATACTATTCATTTATCATGCATCGCTTTTTTTATAAAATAATATTGGCTTTAACATTGGTTTTTACAGGCAGTTTAGCTGTGTGCCAAACTGCTTCCATTTCGGGCATCATCACAAGTGATACAAAAGGAGTAGCATCTGCCAGCATAAGGGGTTTAAAAACATCTTTAGGTACCGTTTCCGATAGCCTGGGATTTTATTCATTACCAAATGTAAAGGCCGGTGCTTATACATTATCTGTTTCCAGGGTTGGTTTTTTAACGGTTACCAAACATATAAGAATTAAGGAGGGGGAAAATATAGCAGCAAATTTTGAATTAACCGAAACACAAAGCAGCATGGATGAAGTGGTGGTAACCGGTACTTTAAAGGAGGTAAAAAGAATGGAAAGCCCTGTACCGGTGGAAGTATACACACCTGCATTCTTTAAAAAAAATCCCACGCCCAATATTTTTGATGCGTTGCAAAATGTAAATGGAGTGAGGCCACAGTTAAACTGCAATGTTTGTAATACAGGCGATATACATATTAATGGATTGGAAGGTCCCTATACCATGGTTTTGATTGATGGGATGCCAATAGTAAGCAGTTTATCAACCGTGTATGGTTTATCTGGAATACCCAACAGCCTGGTAGAAAGAATTGAAATAGTAAAAGGCCCTGCATCATCTTTATATGGAAGCGAGGCTGTGGGCGGATTGATAAATATTATTACAAAAAATCCATCCAATGCTCCTGTATTATCTGCAGATATATTTACTACCACCTGGCAGGAATTTAATGCAGACCTGGGTTTTAAATTTAAAGCAGGAAAAAAAGCAACTGCATTAACAGGAATAAATTATTTTAAATATGGAAATATTATAGATCGTAATAAAGATAATTTTACAGATGTAACTCTGCAGGATCGTATTTCCGTTTTTCAAAAATGGAATTTTGACAGACAAAACAATCGCCTGTTTACCATGGCGGTAAGGTATTTTAACGAAGAAAGGTGGGGTGGAGATGTGAGGTGGAACAAAACATTCAGAGGCGGCGATAGCATTTACGGAGAAAGTATTTACACAAAGCGTATGGAGCTTTTAAGTAATTACCAATTACCATTCAAAGAGAAATTGTTATTATCCTTTTCATATAATAATCATGACCAGGACAGCCGCTACGGAACCACTTCCTATATTGCTCAGCAACGTATTGCTTTTTCTCAGCTTACCTGGGATAAAGCTTTTAAAAAACACGATGTGCTGGCTGGCGCTGCGCTGCGTTATACTTTTTATGATGACAACAGCCCTGCTACTGCTACAATAACAGATAAAAACCAACCACAAAAAGTTTGGTTGCCGGGTGTTTTTTTGCAGGATGAAATGACCCTGTCTCAAAAGCATAAATTGTTATTGGGTATCAGGTACGATTATAATACTGATCATGGAAATATTTTCACACCACGGATTGCCTATAAATGGGCTGTCAATAAAAATAATATTATCCGCTTAAATGCAGGAACCGGTTTTAGGGTAGTTAATTTATTTACAGAAGATCACGCAGCATTAACCGGTGCAAGAACGGTGGAAATAAAAAATGAATTAAAGCCCGAGCAAACCTTTAATGTAAATCTAAATTATCTGAAAAAAATATTTTCTAAAAACGGCATTTTTATAGGGCTTGATATTACAGGATGGTACACTTACTTTAACAACCGTATCATTGGCGATTATGATACCGACCCTAATAAAATTATTTATAATAACCTCACTGGTTTTGCTCAAAGTAAGGGTGTGAGTGCCAATGTGGATGTAGCATTTAGTAATGGGCTGAAAGTATTGGCTGGAGTAACTTTTCAGGATGTATCCACTATTAATAATGGTAAAAAAGAACAACAAATTCTTACGGAGAAATTTACAGGAACCTGGGCTGTATCTTATAAAATAAAGCCGCTTAATTTGGCAATAGATTATACTGGTAATATTTATGGGCCTATGCGTTTGCCATTACTGGGCCCTTCTGATCCACGAAAGCCCAACAGCCCTACATGGAGCCTGCAAAATATTCAATTGGTTTACACCGGTTTTAAAAAAGTGGAAATTTATGGAGGGATAAAAAATTTGCTAAATTTTACACCTAATAAAGGCAATCCATTTATCATAGCCCGAACGAACGATCCTTTTGATAAAAATGTGGAGTTTAATCCTGATGGCCAGGTTAAAGCTACTGCAGATAATCCTTATGGGTTAACATTTGATCCTAACTACATGTATGCACCTAACCAGGGCCTGAGGGGATTTTTTGGAGTGAGGATAAATATTAAGTAATGAATATTCTACAACGATATGTAATAAAATGTTTGCTAACGGTTTTTATACTTCAACCCTTTTGCAGTTTAGGTCAGATAAAAACTTATAGCTTTAATCAAATAGACAGTTTGCAGAAAACAGAAAAGAAAACAGTTGTGGTGTTTATTCATACCAACTGGTGTAAGTTTTGTGCTGCTATGTTTAGTACCACTTTTAAGCAGGAGGATGTTATCAAAAAAATGAATAAAGATTTTTATTTTATTGAACTGGATGCGGAAGAGAAAAAGACGATTACTTTGAATAGTTATCATTTTAAAAACAAACAAACGGGTGCCAATACAGGGATACATGAACTGGCAGAGCATTTGGCTACCATAGATAAAACAATATCCTATCCAACATTATGTTTTCTAAATGAAAAATATGAAATCATATATCAACAGAAAGATTATGTAAATGCTAAATATCTGTTGGCAATACTTATTTTATTATCCGGGGGTTTAGCGCAGTGAGGTTGATGTACATAACCATATTTTAGCAGTTAATTTTTATGCTCATTTAAACCTTACCTGTGTTTACAACCAGGAGAATCCTATCGTGTGGACACAAATAAAATAGGAACACTGATGACACGGATGTGATGGATTTGTATGATTTTATAATTAGTTAAATTGTTTACTAACCCAGGAATTAGCTTTTTAAATTTTATAAACACAGGATTATCCTGCTTCGCAGGATGTTGGATCAGCAAAACAATCCAAATTTTTCTGCAAACCTTCCGGCAGTAAGGTCCGTTTCATCAGTGTTCAAATTTTTTCACATCGAAGATGTGTCCACACGGTAGGATATAATCGGGAGCCTAAAATGAAATTCCGTTTGGTGTTAACAAAACCCTTGTAGCAGCAATGCATAATTTTATGTTTCAAAAAAAATAATCAATTATGAACAGAACCTATTGTTGGAAATGTGTTGTGATGCTTGCATCCGTTTTAGGAATGGTACAGGTATTTATGGCTTAACCAACTATTTTGTAAATTGAATTTTAAAGGTATAAAACAGCAAAGCCCCGAAATTTTCGGGGCTTTGCTTATAAAATATTATCTGCTTAATTTCTGCTGCTGATTTTAGAAAGCAGCCTTAGAATTTCAAGGTACAACCACACCATTGTTACCATCAGGCCAAAGGCACCATACCATTCCATGTATTTGGGCGCACCCATTTCTGCCCCTTTTTCTATCATATCAAAATCAAGAATTAAATTCAAAGAAGCAATGGCCACTACAAAAAGTGAAAAACCAATGCCCAATACACTTCCTTCGTGCAGGAAAGGCATATTATCAAAGCCAAATGCACGCAGGATCATAACCAACACATAAAACAGGGCAATTCCTACGGTAGCAGATATTACTACAGACTTGAATTTTTCTGTTGCCTTAATGATTCTAAAACTAAATAACAGGTACATTGCTGCGGCCACACCAAAAGTGAGCCCTACTGCATTGATGATAATATTGGGCGCCATTTCTGCAAAGGCAGTATTGTACATGGCCGAAATAGCACCAATAAATAAACCTTGCAGCAATGCATATAATGGAGCAAGCCATGGCGACCAAATAGGTTTAAACGCCAAAGTGATAGCTATTGCCAAACCACCAAGGGCACCTGTCCAAATAAGTGTAGTTACATTGCCGCCTTCTGCAAATTGTTTCCAGGAATAAAAAGAGGAGCCCAATACCATTATAAATAGAAAACCAAATTTTTGTAAGGTTCCTTTAATGGTCATTGCATTTTCGTGAACAAGCACATCGTCGAGCACGGTGCTGCGAAATTTATTTTCTCCTAATGTGGGGTTTCCAGATTTAAATAATGCCATGTTTTAATTTTTTAGTCAGATAAAAATAATGAATTATTTTTTATTGATAGCCGAATCCCTTGTATAAAGATGATGGATGGCAGGGTATTGATTTACCATTGCAAAATCATATTCATCTTTTTCCTTTAGGGTGGTAATAAAGCGGTGCAGGCTTGCAGAATCTTTACAATCAGCATATACCTGGTCATGCGCCAATAATACAAGGTGCCCGGTTGTTTTGTTATGATTGTATGTAAACATACTGTCTATCTGGCTGGCCATTTGTTCGCTGGTTTGCACTGCCTGCAATAGGTCATTATAAAACCATTCAAGGTCCCAGCCCAATACAGCATATCCTTTTTTTTGCAGGCTGTCGGCTGCAGCACTGCTGCTGCTGATATCTGTTTGCCGGATATTTCTTAATCTCCAGATGTTTCGGCCAGGTGTTCTTGCAATTTTACTGTGCAATTGCAGGCTGTCTGCACATCTTTCAAAATCCTTTACCACACTATCGGGCACCGAATAATATTTTGTAAAACGGTTGTGAAAAGCATGAGTGTAACTGTGGTTGGCTACTTCAATAAAACGGCTGCTGAGTATGCTGTCGTATGTTGCACTTTGCTGGTTGCTGCCATATACATGTTCTCCCACCACAAAAAGGGTAACATCTATAGCTTCTTTATTAATGATGTCCAGCACATTTTGAGTGCCCTTATTGGGACCATCATCAAAAGTGAGGTAAATAGTTTTCTTTTTCTTTTTTTTAGCCGGCGGTTTTTCTTTTACGGCAATAATAGCAGCATTTTCTTTTTTAGATACGATCCATTTAACAGCAGGCTCTTTTTGTTCTGTTTTGTAAAAGTAGCAGGTGGTAAAAACGAAGCTGAGTAGCGTGAATTTGGCAATGTTGGAGCTTTTTAAAAAGGCTCCCGAGTCGGGGTCCATAAAAATTGTTGGTTTAGGATATGAAGTTAATAGTGGGTTTAATCACTTTAAAATCAAGCTTGTTAAATATTATAAAAATTGTGCTCTGTTTTTTCTCTGTAAAAATGAGTAGTATCCATCACATACAAACTGCACACTTGTTTTGTCTTATTCTTATTGGGAAAACCTGTAGCAGGACTAAACAAAAACATAATATTCTATTGTTCTATAGACTTTTTTGCCAGTCATTGACTTTTGCCCTGCTCCCATTACCTTTGCGGCATGGAACAGTTGTTACAAAAGATAGAGCAATATAAAACTGAGATCAAAGAAGCTATTGCACAATCAAAGGATGATGTAGAAATATTTCGTATCAAATACCTTGGTACAAAAGGCCTGGTAAAAACCATCATGGGCGAAATGAAAACAGTAGCTGCCGATAAGAAAAGAGAAGCGGGTCAGTTACTAAATGAGTTTAAGGTTTTTGTAGAAGAAAAATTTGAGGAGCTAAAAACTGCTGCAGGCTCCGATACAGCCCCAACTGCTACGGATATAGACCTCACGCTTCCGGGCTCATCAGAAACAATTGGCTCCCGTCACCCGATCAGCATTATTCAAAATAAAATTATTTCTATTTTTCACCGCCTTGGGTTTTCTGTTGCCGAAGGACAGGAGATAGAAGACGACTGGCATAATTTTTCTGCACTTAACCTGCCACAAAATCATCCTGCAAGAGATATGCAGGATACGTTTTATATACTTAAAAATCCTGATTGGTTATTGCGCACCCATACCAGCAGTGTGCAGATAAGAGAAATGGAAAAAGGTAAACTGCCTTTGCGCATTATATGCCCGGGGCGGGTTTATAGAAACGAAACCATCAGCGCAAGGGCACATTGTTTTTTTAACCAGGTAGAAGGTTTGTACATCGCCGAAAATGTGTCGTTTGCAGACCTAAAACAAACGCTTTATTTTTTCGTACAGGAAATGTTTGGTGCGGATGTAAAAGTACGTTTTCGCCCTTCTTATTTTCCGTTTACAGAACCAAGTGCAGAAATGGATATTAGTTGCCTTATTTGCGGTGGCACAGGCTGCAATGTTTGTAAAAAAACCGGCTGGGTAGAAATATTAGGTTGCGGGATGGTTCATCCAAAGGTATTAGATAATTGTGGTATAGATAGCAATAAATACACAGGTTTTGCATTTGGGATGGGTGTAGAAAGAATTGCCATGTTGAGTTACCAGATTAAGGATTTGCGCTTGTTTAGCGAAAATGATATTCGCTTTTTAAACCAGTTCACAGCAGTCACCTAAAGCCCTGCTGTGGCTGATTTTGCTCATGTTTGATTTTTACGATTTTAATAATAACCGGCTGACTTTTTCTGTCAATTTATATTTGGCATTATAATTGAAAATTCTATTTAAACCTTAAATGAATTTTCATGAAAAAAATCAGTCTGGCGCTCAGCATATTTATTGCTGTTCTCTTTTTAGCTTCCTGCTCCACTTCAAAAGAAGCCCGCACTTACAAAAACAATATTGATGGAAAATGGCAACTACAAACAGTTGTAACAGAAGGCATCACCGGAAAAGTAAAAGCACAGATACTAAATGAAGCAGCTATGAACTGCTTTATTGGAAGTAGCTGGAGTTTTAACCGGAATAATAGTCTTGGAACTTACAGCATTAACCAAAATGCCGGGGAATGTGTGGGAGTAACGAGGAATTTTAGATGGTCTATTTTTGAGGCTGAGGGTCAGCCCAAATTATTTCAGTTTAAAAAACTGGATGATAAATACAAAGAAATAGATGAAGGTAGTGCCGGTTATCGGTTTACCATTTTACAATTGGATAATACCAGGATGCAATTAAGAAACGATGTAACTTTTGAAGGCAAACCTGCTTCATTCATTTACAATTTTATTAAAAACTAATCAAAAATCAATTAACTAATAAATAAAAACAATTACCAATGAAAAATGTATTTATAAAAACCCTGATGTTTTCTGCAGTTGTTTCAATGGCAGCCAGCAGTTGTGAAACTACCAGAACAATGAGCAAACAGGACAAAGGTGTAGCAGTGGGAGCAGCAGGCGGTGCTGTTATTGGAGGCATAATAGGAAATAATGTAGGCAATAAAAACAATACAGCCCTTGGCGCTATTATAGGTGCTGCTGTAGGTGGAGTAGCCGGTGGTATTATCGGTAATAAAATGGACAGGCAGGCAGAAAAAATTAAAACAGAAATACCAGGTGCCAAAGTTGAAAGAATTGGAGAAGGTATCAGGGTAACTTTTGATGAAGCCAACCCGGATGGTTCTAAAGCAGGTGTTTATTTTGAAACTAATAAATATAATATAGATGCCAATTCTAAATTAGCGTTGGATAAGATGGTGACCATATTTAATGAATATCCTGAAACCAATCTTTTGATAGAAGGTCATACAGATGATGTGGGCAGAGAAGCGTATAACCTCAGCTTATCTCAGCGTAGGGCAGAAGCAGTATCTAATTACTTAAAAACAACCAGTATCCAATCTTCCAGGTTAATTACCAAATGGTATGGCGAAATGCAGCCTATAGCAGAAAATACAACTGCAGAAACCAGGGCATTAAACCGCAGGGTAGAGTTTGTAATTACTGCCAACGATAAAATGAAAGCAGAAGCAAAAGCAGAGGCAGAAGCTAACCAATAAAAGCATTACACAATCGAACTGGAATGTTCGAGCCTTATAATAAAAAAAAGGTCAGACAATTTTGTCTGGCTTTTTTATTAATGAAAGTTATATGATCTCCATCTGAACGGTAATTAAGAGGCGTTAATTACTATTCAGCAAAACACTTTCATGATCCCGAAAATATCACAGCAGCCATCTGGCAAAATATTATTTATTTTTGCGCATGATTAAAAAGGTATGCGTAACAGGAGCTGGCACCATGGGAAGCGGAATAGCCCTTGCTGCAGCACAAAAAAATTTCCAGGTTATCCTTTGCGATATCAATGAAGCAGTGGTAGAAGCAGCTAAAAAAAGTATTACCAGTAACCTGAATTTCCTGTTAGACAAACAAAAAATAACGGCAGCGCAAAAAGAAGCCTGTTGGCAAAACATTATTTTTACTTCAGATATTAAAACCTGCAAAGCAGATCTTATCATCGAAGCCATTCTTGAAAACCTGGAAATAAAATCCAACCTGTTTGCACAACTGGCTGCCATCAACTCTCCTGAAACAATATTGGCAAGCAATACATCTTCGCTTTCTATTACATTGATACAAAAAAATGTTCCAGGCCCGCAAAGAATGGCAGGCTTACATTTTTTTAATCCTGCTAATATCATGAAACTGGTGGAAGTGGTAAAAGGCGAACATACAGATGATACAACCGCACAAACGCTAATAGATTTCTGCAAACAAATTAATAAAGTGCCGGTGTTATGTAAAGATGCGCCGGGGTTTATTGTGAACAGGGTGGCCCGGCATTATTACCTGGAAGCGATGCAGATTGTGCAAAACACCGGCATTGCTATTGAAGATGTGGATGCCGCTATGGAAGCAGCCGGATTTAAAATGGGGCCGTTTAAACTGATGGATTTAATAGGGATGGATGTAAATTTGGCGGTTTCTACTTCTTTATACGAGGCATTTGATAAAGCAGAACGGTTTAAACCATCTGCACTGCAAATTGATAAAGTAAACAAAAATGAATTGGGCAGAAAAACAGGGAAAGGATTTTATATTTATAATGCATAATTGTTTTCAGTAAAACATTTACGATGATTTTAGTAACAGGCGGTTCTGGCTTATTGGGCACCGCATTGATAAGGGAATTGCTGCAGCAGGGAAAAAAAGTAAAAGCTATTTACAACAAAACTCCTTTGCAGCTTTTTAACAGTAAACATTTGCGACAGGTACAATGCGATATACTGGATGTGATTGAGCTGGAAGATGTAATGCAGGGGGTAACCTATATTTATCATTGTGCCGGGCTGGTTTCATTTAATAAAAAAGATGTAGATCATCTATATAAAATAAATGTAGAGGGAACTGCCAATATTGTAAATGCCGCACTAAATGCTGATGTAAAAAAAATAGTGCATGTGAGTTCTGTAGCGGCACTGGGACGCTTGCGGGAAGAAGAAGCTATTCATGAAAAAATGCAGTGGACTCCGGAAACAAGCAACAGCAAATATGGAGAAAGCAAATACCTGGGAGAGATGGAAGTTTGGCGGGGTATTGCAGAAGGATTACAAGCGGTTATTGTAAATCCAACCATCATTCTTGGCCCAGGCGATTGGAATGATGGGTCTACGGCAATTTTTAAATCGGCGTATAATGAATTCCCCTGGTATGCCAATGGTACCACCGGATTTGTAGATGTAAGGGATGTAGTAAAAGCAATGACCCAATTAATGGAGAGTGATATTTCTTCGGAAAGGTTTATCATCAGCGCCCACAACGAAACATATCGAAATCTTTTTGATGCGATTGCCGATGCATTCAATAAAAAAAGGCCACATAAAGAAGTAACGCCTCTGCTGGCCAAACTGGTGAGCTGGCTCGAAGCCATTAAAAGCAGTGTTACCGGTAATAAGCCACTCGTAACAAAAGAAACAGCAGCAACAGCCATTGCCAAAGTAAAATTTGATAACAGTAAGCTGTTGAAATTTTTACATAATTTTGAGTACATGCCTTTGCAGCAAACGGTTACAGATACCTGTAACATATTGCAACAAAAGCTTAACAGGGAATAATGTATTTTCGATTTTAATACCTTCATAAACCACATAGTATCCAATGAAAAAAATAAATATTTTTTTGCTCTTATTGTTTAGCTGCGTTACAGGATTTTCCCAGTCTTATTACACCGTATCAGGAAAAATTATCAGCAATGAAACAAAACAACCATTGCAGGGAGCATCAGTGTTTGCACAAAATACAACGATTGGAACCGCCACCGATGTAGAGGGAAATTTTAAACTGAGCTTACCCGATGGAGGGTATAGCCTTGTAATTACTTTTACAGGATACAATACAGAAAGCAAAAGGATAAGTAATGCAGATGCCCATGAAGGAGCTGTTGTGTATGAACTGTCTCAAAAAGAAAAACAAATGGAAGAAGTATCCATTGTTGCCACATCAGAAGTAAAGGATGGGTGGAATAAATACGGCGAATTTTTTTTAGAAAAGTTTATTGGCCAAACAACCAACAGTGCTTTTTGCAGCATTAAAAATAAAGAAGCCGTTAAGTTTTATTATTCTAAAAAAAGAAACCGCTTAAAGGTATTGGCCACAGAACCATTGCTGATAGAAAATACTGCACTGGGTTACAACATTAAATACAGTCTCGATTCTTTTACACATGAGTATAACACACAGGTAAGCTTATACACCGGTTATCCTTTATTTGAAGAAATGATGCCTGCCGATAATAACCAGCTTGTAAAATGGATGACTGCAAGGCAGGAGTCTTATAAAGGATCTATGTTACATTTTATGCGCAGCCTTTATAATAAAACTTTACAACATGAAGGTTTTGAAGTGCAGTTTATAGTAGATGTAAAGGAAAAAGAAACAGCCTTGCCGCTTAAAGATTTTTATGCTGCATTAAATTATTCAAAAGACGACAGCACACAATTGGTGGTAGTATGGCCCAATCAATTAAGAGTAGGTGTTATTTATTCAAAAGAAAAACCGGCCCAAAAGTATAGCGGGCTTTTTCCTGATGAGCCTTCCGGTTTTCAGTTTTCTATACTTTCATTTTTACCACAGGAATCTATTGGCATAGAACAGAACGGTTATTATTTTGAGCAGAATGATATTTCTGTAAGTGCCTATTGGACCTGGGATAAAATGGCCAACCAGCTACCTTACAATTATATCCCTGTTAGTGAATGATAAAAAATCCGTTCTTGTTCTTCTACAAAAAAAGTTAGAAAACAAGGGACGTGTTATCAGGACTTAGTCATCACTTTCTCCCATAATTGCGGGATGCGTTTTATCCAAACCAAATCTCTTTTTACAACACTTGCTTCCTGTGCAGGAGCGCCCCAGTAAGTTTTGTTTCCTTCCAGGCTGCCGCCTACACCAGTTCTGCCCAGCAGCACTGCATTTTCTCCGATGGTAAGTGTTTTGTTTACAATTACACCACCCCATATAGTTACCCCATCTTTAATTGTTACCACACCGGCTACTACCACATTGGCCGCAAACAAACAGTTTTTTCCAATCACTGTATCATGACCTATGTGTATCATGTTGTCAAACTTAGTGCCCTCGCCAATAATCGTATCATGGCTTACGCCACGGTCTATTGTGCAGTTGGCTCCTATCTCTACATTGTTTTCTATAACTACTCTTCCGCAACTGGGCATTTTTTTGTACCATAGATCCCGGTCTTTTTTGGTATTGTAGTAAAACGCATCGCTGCCTATAACGGTACCAGACTGAATGATCACATTGTCGCCAATGATGCTGTAATCCAGGATGCTTACATGCGGATGTATGATGCAGTTTTTTCCAATGCTTACATGATGTCCTATAAAGGCTGATGGATAAATAAATGTGTCTTCTCCAATCACAGCATCATCACTGATAGTTTTAAGTGCAGGCTCAAATGGCCTGAAATGATTTACGATTTTGCAGTAAGCCTCAAAAGGATTTTCTACAACAAGTAAGGCTTTTCCTTCCGGCACTGTAGTTTCTTTATTGATGATGATAAAACTGGCTTCACTGTTTATGCACTTGTCATAATATTTTGGATGGTCTACAAAAACAAGATCGCCGGTTTGCACTTTATGTAATTCGTTAATGCCGGTAGCGCTGCCATTTATGTTTCCAATTATTTTTGCCTGGATAAATCCGGCTATCCATTGTACCTGTACCGGTGAAGGAAATTGCATGATGTAATTTTTTTCAAAGGTACTATCCTTTGTTTTATTTGTAATTACTATCATTTATGCACTTTTTGGACACGAATTTAAAAAATATTTTTAAAAAAAATTATGGTAAAAAAAGCAACGTATGCGTGGCTGTTTTATCAAAATAAAATCAGGCATTTTAAAAATGAATAGAGTGAGTGAAAATAAAAATCTTCTGAAAGCATAGTAAAATCAATGGTTACAGCAAATTGCTTTTTTTAATTGAAGGAGCGTATGGAATATATGTGGTATCTGTTTCTCATTTTAGTGTTGCATTTTTACTGCCCTTATCCACAGCAGTATTAAAAATGTGCATAAAATAGTTGTAAATATTTTTTTGGTTAGCAATATTTATTTTTAATATTGTGTAAGGAAATTTATTTCCTGGTACTTACTAACCCAAATATATATTAAAGCTCAGCAGTTTTGCTGAGCTTTTTTAATGCAATAAAATTCATTTTCCTTTTTTTAAAATGGATACCTCGTCATCAACATTGTCCAAAAAAAAGTCTGTTTGCAATAAGCTTTCACCGCTGCAGAATAATGAGTTATCTTGCAATAAAATAAATACAATATGTTAAAATCAATGACAGGCTTTGGAAGAGCAGAGCAAACCGTAGGAGAAAAAACTTTTATGGTAGAAATAAAAGCATTGAATGGAAAACAATTTGAGCTTCAGTTAAAATTACCTCCTTTATTAAGACCTTATGAATTTGAAATAAGGAATATTTTACAGGAACAGTTAACAAGGGGTACCATTGATTGTTATGTGAACATTAAACAAAACGGAACTACCAAACCTGTAAACATTAATACAGATTTGATAAAAGCCTATTACAAACAAATAGAAGTATTGGCCGGCGAATTAAATATTGATACCAATGCAGTATTAAGTTCTTTGCTTAGGTTGCCGGAAGTAGTATCACCCACGATGGATGTGCTTAGCGAAGGTGATTTTAAAGAGTTTAGTTTGGTATTGCAAACTGCATTAAAAGAATTAAATCTTCACAGGGTAGAAGAAGGAGCATCACTTGAAAAAGACCTGTTGAAGCGGATAGAAAATATAAAAGAACAGGAGGAGCATATTCTTGTGCTGGAACCTGCCCGCATGGTAAAGATTAAAGAAGAAATTCACCAGCTACTAACTGATCATGTAGGTAAAGAAAATATTGATGGCAACCGGCTGGAGCAGGAACTTATTTACTACATGGAAAAAATTGATATTCATGAAGAGCAGATTAGGCTCAGGCAACATTGTGAATATTTCAGCGAGATCATGAATGCACCTGAAGAAGGAAAAGGAAAAAAAATGTCCTTCCTCTTACAGGAAATAGGCAGAGAAATAAATACAACCGGCAGCAAAGCATACGACGCAGGTATTCAAAAATGTGTTGTAAAAATGAAAGATGAACTGGAGAAGGCCAAAGAACAGGTGCTGAACGTATTGTAAAATTTTATAAAGAATCATATTTTAGCAAAGTGAAAAATAAATGCTTCGTTCTGCCTGTTTTGTCATTCCTACTTGGTCTTATACTTGTCATTTCTTCGTGCAGGCAAATAAATGTTTATGAAAAAGTTACTCCCATTCCTAATTACGAATGGCAAACAAACTTTGCAGCCACCGGCACTTTTGTAATAGAAGATACTGCAGCCTTTTATAATTTAAATATTGTATTAAGGCACACAGATGCATACCGGTATAATAATATTTGGCTCAATGTAGGATTGCAGTCGCCGGGCGATACTTTGTACTTTCAAAAGATAGACCTTTCCCTGGGAAATGATGCAGATGGATGGGAAGGCACCGGCATGAATGATATTTGGGAAGTAAGAAAATCGCTGAGCGGTGAACCGAGGCGCTTTAAGAAAAAAGGAACATATCAATTCCGTATCCTGCATATGATGAGGGACGAACCATTAAAAAATGTAATGAGTGCAGGCTTAAGGGTAGAAAAAGCACCTTAAGTTGTTAAAAATAATTAACAGTAACCTGCAACACAAAATTCAATTGCTGACGTTAATAGAAAACAATTCTTTATTTTGCACTCCGCAATACCTGTGTTTAAAAAAAATAAAATATTTTAGTCAAGTGATAAAGAAAATTCTTACCTGTATCCTTTTATTGGTTGTATCCCATACTATTTTAGCTCAAAATGAAGAGTATGTGCAGCAAGGCGAATTTGGTATAACAGTAGGCGCAGCTCATTATTTTGGAGATATCAATACAAGGGCAGGCATAGACAGGCCGAAACCTGCCATAGGACTTTTTTTTCGCAAGCAATTTGGTAATTATGTAGGATTGAGAATAGCGGCTCATTATGCTCAGTTAGGCTATAGTGATGTTTACAGCAAGAATCAATATCAGCAAAGACGCAACCTTAGTTTTAATACCAATATTTGGGAGATTGCTGCAATGGGCGATTTTAATTTCTTTAAATTTCTTCCCAATAATCCCGATTATTTATTTACGCCATATATAACATTGGGTGTGGGTATATTTTCTTATGATCCGTATGCCTACCTTGATGGGAAAAAAGAATTTCTTCGCCCTATGGGTACCGAAGGGCAAACCATCGGCTACAAGGGAAGAAAGCAATATAGTACCATGGCGTTATGCGTTCCTTTTGGTGCAGGCATCAAATATAATATTAGTGAAAAGTTGAATCTCTCTTTTGAAGTAAGCCATCGTTATACTTTTACTGATTACCTGGATGATGTGAGCACCACTTATGTAGGAGCCAATAAGTTTCCCGCAACAGGAAATGGCCCAACTGCACAGTTATTACAAGACCGTAGTTACGAAATAGATCCTAATAATTTAATAGGAATAGAAGGGCGCCAGCGTGGAATGAGTAAGCAAAAAGACCAGTACATGATTGTAGAACTGGGTTTATCTTTCAATATTAGCACTTACCGCTGCCCTACTGCCAATTAGTTTTAAATTGACTGGTTTTTTAAAAATTCTCCTTAATTGATGTGCACCGCATGGGTATTATTTTTAAATAAAACATACGGATAAATTTTTCATCTAAATTTTGTTACTTTTGCGCCCAAAGTGAGGCCCTGTGCCTGACTGCTCATTTTTTTTAATCATATGAGTTTAAAGCAAAGTATAGACATACAATATCTGCCCAGGCATATTGCAATCATAATGGATGGCAATGGCCGGTGGGCACAGGAGAAAGGCGAGGACCGCCTGTACGGGCATTTGCATGGAGTGGAAAGTGTTCGCAATATAGTAGAAGGTGCCGCAGAACTGGGTATTGAATACCTTACCTTGTATGCATTTAGTACAGAAAACTGGAACCGGCCTGAGCATGAAGTAAGTGGCCTGATGGAAATATTGGTAGATACTATAAAACAGGAAGTGCCTACCTTAAATAAGAATAATATAAAACTGCATGTGATTGGTGATTTAACTATGATGCCGGAAAATGCTGCAAAAGAACTTCAGGAAGCTTTAAAAGAAACAGCGGGCAATACCGGCATGAATCTTATAATGGCCCTCAGTTACAGCAGCCGGTGGGAATTGGTAAATGCAGTTAAAAGCATTGCAGCAGCAGTTAAGGAAGGTAAAATACAACCCGATACAATCACGGAGGACACACTGCAACAGCATCTTTGTACCAGTGCTTTTCCCGACCCGGAACTGATGATACGTACCAGTGGCGAATACCGGATTAGTAATTTTTTATTGTTTCAGTTGGCTTATGCTGAGTTATACTTCACCAATACCCTGTGGCCCGATTTTAGAAAAGAAAACTTATATGAAGCCATTATAGACTTTCAGCAAAGAGAAAGAAGATTTGGAAAAACAGGGGAGCAGATCAAAGAACAATTACCAACAAAAATTTAATTACCATACAGCCCATCTTTCCTAAACTATGATTTAGGATGAGGTTAACAAATAGTTTTCATTAATGGGCTTAATTTGCCGCACGTAAAATACATTTGATGCAAAGGATTTACCAGAACGTATTACTTATTATTGCTTTATTTATTACCACCCAGCAATTGGCTGCACAAAATGATACTATACCAGCAGTATCAATAGATCCGGCACTACAGGATATCTATAATAGTAAAATTCCAAAAGAATATACCATTGCCGGTATAACGGTTACAGGTTCCAAAGCATTTGATCAAAATCTAATCATATCAATCTCCGGCCTTGCAGTAGGAGATAAAATCAGCATTCCCGGTACGGATGTTTTTGGAAAAGCCATCGCCAAACTTTGGAAACAAAGCCTCGTTTCTAATGTAGAGATTAACCTTACCAAACTGGTAGGTACAGATCTTTTTGTAGAACTTAATATTACCGAAAGAGCAAGGTTGATAGATTTTAAATTTGTGGGAATTAAAAAGGCTGAAAAAGATGATCTTACTACTAAAACCGGGCTTTCCAAAGATCGTGTGCTTACAGAAAATATGAAGATGAGTGCATATGAAGCCATTGAAAAATTCTATTTTGGCAAAGGGTACAGAAACGTAAAAATAGAAATGAAAGAAGAAGCGGTAGCAAATGTTAGCAATGCCGTGAACCTTACTTTTTATATTAATAAAGGGCAAAAAGTAAGGGTAAATTCTATCAACTTCACAGACAATATTACTATAGAAGATCAAAAGCTTAAAAAGCAAATGAAGGGCACCAAGGAAATGACCAGGATTACCTTGTTTCCTCAAACCATACAAAGCCCTTATGGAGATTCGATAAAATCACAACGCTTTAAAGATTACTTAAAAGAAGTGGGGTATATGTCTCCTACAAAAACAAAAGATTATCTCGATCCTTATTTCCGCTTTAAATTATTCAGTTCTTCAAAATTTAATGAAACAAAATATATTGAAGACAAAGACCGTATTCTTAACTTTTATAATACCAGGGGCTACAGAGATGCGTTGCTGGTAGCAGATACCCAGTTTTACGATAATAAAGGCAATCTTAATATTGATATCAAAGTAAAAGAAGGCAGGAAATATTATTTTGGAAATATGGTATGGAAAGGCAATACCAAGTATGCCGACTCTATACTCAATTTAGTACTTGCTATTAAAAAGGGTGATGTTTATAATATAGAAACACTCAACAAGCGTTTAGGTAAACAACTTTCGCCAGAGGGTGGTGATATTGGAAGTTTATATATGGATGATGGGTATCTTTTTTTCAGGGTAGAGCCTGTAGAAACTTCCGTATATAATGATACCATCGATTTTGAAATAAGAATGACCGAAGGTCCCCAGGCTACTTATGGAAACATTACCGTAACCGGTAATGATAAAACAAAAGATTATGTAATACTCAGGGAACTAAGAACCATACCGGGCGAAAAATTTAGTCGTGAAAATATCATCCGTACACAAAGGGAATTATCGCAATTAGGTTTCTTTAATCCTGAAACCATTACGCCAAATGTGGTTCCCGACCAGGACAAAGGCACGGTAGACATTAACTGGCAAGTAGAAGAAAAATCTGCCGATCAGTTGGAATTGTCTGCAGGATTTGGTGGCGGCATTGGTCTTACCGGTACCTTAGGTGTTACCTTTAATAATTTCTCTTTAAAAAATATCGGTAAAAAATCAAGCTGGGATCCACTTCCATCAGGTGACGGTCAAAAGTTGAGTGCGAGGATTCAGTCTAATGGCCGGGCATACAGATCTTATAATTTTTCTTTTACAGAACCATGGCTTGGAGGTAAAAAAAGAAATTCATTTTCTGTAAACTATTATAATACCAAATATGCCAATGCATTTGATCCACAAACTGGTCAGTATTGTAAGCCGTGTGGCGATAATTCTTATGTAAAAACGGTGGGCTTTGGTGTATCATTGGGTAAACAGTTAAAATGGCCCGATGACTTTTTTAACCTGATATATTCATTAAACATTCAGCAATATAAATTGAAGAACTACGACAGGATATTTGATGGCATTAGTAATGGTACTTCTACCAATATCAGTCTTAAACTTACTTTATTGCGCAACTCTGCAGGGCCTAACCCTATTTTCCCAACCAGCGGTTCTAACTTTATGATGAGTGGGCAGTTTACCCTTCCTTACTCTTTATTGGGCATTACTAAAATAGGCGAAAATCCATATAGCCTTCCGGAATTTCATAAATGGCGTTTTAACGGGGAGTGGTATGTACCCATTGGCAGGGCCAGAGGTGCAGATAAAAACAAACAGTTTATTTTAAAAGCAGCAGCAAAATATGGTTTTATTGGCAGGTATAATTCCAAGTTGGGCATATCTCCTTTCGAACGCTTCCAGGTGGGTGATGCCGGTTTAAGTAACACACAGGCATTGTTAGGATATGATATTATTGCGCATAGAGGTTACCCCATTTACAACAATTCTAATCCAAGGGTAAACCCCGATGGTATTCAACCAACACAGTTCTTTACCATATTTAATAAATATACTGTAGAGATGAGGTATCCGTTTAGTACAGGCGCAAGCAGTACCATTTATGGTTTGGCATTTTTTGAAGCAGCCAATGGATGGTATGATTTTAAGGAGTACAATCCATTTAAATTGCGTCGTTCTGCAGGTGTGGGTATGCGCTTTTTCCTGCCTATGTTTGGTTTGTTAGGGTTTGATTACGGTATAGGTTTAGACAGGTATAACCAAACATCTGGTTTAAAAGGTGCAGCTAAATTTACTTTCATGCTTGGTCAGGAACCTGAATAATTAACTAATAGTTCTGATTGTAAAATTGTTTATTTGTAAAAAATAATAATCATGCGTACTAAATTATTAATTGCCCTTTGCTTAACTTTTGCAGCATTTACCTCTAATGCCCAGCGTTATGCAGTTATAGACTCTAAGTACATATTGGAAAAAATTCCGGATTATAAGGAAGCACAAAAAAAGCTGGACGAATTTAGCCAGCTTTGGCAACAGGAGCTGGACCAAAAGCAGACAGCGGTAGATAAAATGTTTAAAGACTATGATGCAGAACAGTTTATGCTGCCAGATAACCTGAAGAAAAAAAGAGAAGACGAATTATATAACAAAGAAAAAGAACTGAGAGACCTGCAAAGAAGACGCTTTGGTTTTGAAGGTGACCTGTTTAAAAAAAGGCAGGAATTGATTAAGCCTATACAGGACAGGGTTTATAATGCTGTTCAAAAATTGGCTATAGATAAACAATATGATTTTATATTAGATAAAAGTGAAGGAATTACCATTATATTTGCCGACCCAAAACTTGATAAAAGCGAAGACGTGCTTAAAAACCTGGGTGTTAAATAAAAGGTAATCGTATTGTATCATGCAACATGTGGTATGGAAATAGAACCTTAATTTTATCATAACAACAAGAAAATTAATCAGTAAAAAACAACCAACAAATGATGAAAAAATTGATCGTAGCAGGTTTGATGACATTGGGAATCTTTAGTGCATCTGCACAAACCAAAATTGGTTATATCAACACCGATGAACTAATTGGAGTAATGCCGGAAGCAGAAAAAGCTGACGCAGAATTGAAAGAATACCAGGCTGCATTGGGCCAGCAACAACAAGACAGAATGAGAGAACTTAGTTTGAAAGACAGTCTTTTTATAAAAGATTCTGCCAAACTTTCTGCCAGTATGAAAGAAATTAAAAGAAAAGAACTGATTGAACTATATCAAAGAGTTCAGGGTTTTCAAACCGAAGCACAGGAATTATACCAGGAAGAAGCTCAGAAAAAAATTGCTCCTATCAGGGCAAAAGCAATGGATGCCATCCGTGTAGTAGCTAAAGAAAATGGTTACAACTACATATTAGATATGAATGCAGTTATTGTAGCTCCTCCGGGCGATGATGTATTAGGTTTGGTAAAAAAGAAACTCGGTATTAAAGATCCTGCTCCTGCAGTACCAAAAAAATAATACGATTTAGTATAAATATATTTTCAAAGCCTCCCTTTGCTAAGGGAGGCTTTGTTATTTTTACATAACATGAACAAAAAACCCATTGCTGTTTTTGATAGTGGCTACGGCGGGCTCACCGTATTAAAAGAAATAGTAAAGTTATTGCCACAATACGACTACCTGTATATGGGGGATAATGCACGTGCTCCTTATGGTACCAGGAGTTTTGAGCAGGTGTATGAATATACCCTCGAGGCTGTTCAATGGTTTTTTAAACAGGGTTGTCCACTCGTAATACTGGCCTGTAATACAGCTTCTGCTAAAGCATTAAGAACGATTCAGCAAAATGACCTGGCAAAAATGGGAGAAGGAAAAAGAGTATTGGGCGTAATAAGACCCACAGCAGAAGTAATAGGCAATTACAGCAAATCCGGTCATGTAGGGGTATTGGGAACAAAAGGAACTGTGCAGTCTGAATCTTATGTGTTAGAAATAGAAAAATTTTTCCCTGCAGCAAAGGTTTCACAAGAGGCTTGCCCCATGTGGGTTCCATTGATAGAAAACAATGAATATAATGACGGGGGCGCCGATTATTTTGTAAAAAAACATATCCATCAGCTATTAACCCTGGACAATAAAATTGATACTGTTCTTTTAGGATGTACGCATTATCCCCTTTTAATAAATAAAATAAAGCAGTTTGTACCTCAGGGGATAGCCATCATTGAACAGGGTTCCATCGTAGCCAAAAGCCTGCAGCAATACCTGCAGCGCCATCCTCAAATGGATAAGCAATGCACAAAAGGAGCTGATATTGCTTTTTATACAACCGGCGACACCCTGGATTTTGATGAACATGCGGCTCATTTTTTTGGAGTTCCCGTAAAATCCACCCATTTGCAGCTATAGTACAATAATATTAAAGGAAACTAATAATAAATTCAACATTCACTCCTTTCCATTCAGCATTTTCCCCTACCTTTGCCGTCCTTTCACAATAAGCAGGGATGGTGCCCGGCTTTAGAAATTTCGAAACAATATTTTGTAAAGGGAAAAAATTAATAAAATGCCAGGAAAAAAAAGAACCTACCAACCCCATACACGCCGCAGAAAATCTGTACATGGATTCCGTGAGCGTATGTCTACCGCTAATGGCCGCAAGGTATTAGCCAGCCGCAGAGCAAAGGGTCGTCATAAACTATCTGTTTCTGATGAACATGGTTCAAAAAAATAATACATCCTTAACAGCCCCGGGGCTTTAAAGAGATAAAGTATATTAGCTTCCGTAAATAACGGGAGCTTTTTTAATTTTAGCACTTGAATACAACCACACGATATTTTTATAAGAAAGCAGATAAACTTAAAAGCCGCAAAGCTATAGATGAGATCTTTGGTAAGGGCAGGAGTTTTTCGGGGTTTCCAATAAAAACTATTTGGTTGCCACAAAACAGGATGGCTGCGTTGCAGGCTGGCGTGGGGGTAAGCAGCAAAAACTTTAAAAAAGCCACCCAGCGAAACAGGATTAAAAGATTGATGAGGGAAGCTTACAGGCTGCAGAAAAATGACTTACAGCAATACCTTCTGCATAACAATAAAACGATGTCGGTATTTTTTTTATATGTAGGAAAAGATTTGCCTGATTATGAACTCCTTTTTGAGAAAATAGGAACCTCAATAAAACGATTGATAAAACTAAGTAATGACAACACTCAGGCAAATACTTAGCTGGCCCTTTATCTTTTTGATAAAATTATATCAATGGATCCTTTCTCCATTGCTGGGCCCTAAATGCAGGTACACACCTACCTGTTCTCAATATGGAATTGAGGCATTTACAAAGTATGGCCCTGTTAAAGGTTTTTGGCTCACCCTAAAAAGAATCAGTAAATGTCACCCATGGGGAGGGCATGGGCACGATCCGGTACCCTGAATTTATTTTAGGATAATTTTCTTAAGCTGTAGCAGTTTTTTAACATCCGCAACAAATCCCTTCTCCGTATGTTATTGTAAATTGTAATGATTATGAAAATATTTAATTGTCTTTTCTGCTTTATGGTTGTGGTACTTTCTGCCTGCGGACAGAAGGCATCTAATATACCCGCAACTGCCACTTCAAAAAAAACAAATCCCATGGAATGGAATAAACTAACACCCGAAGAAGAAAGAGTAATTGTAAAAAAGGGAACAGAATACCCCGGCACCGGCGACCTGCTTAAGAATACCGAAAAAGGAACCTATATCTGCAAGCGTTGCAATGCGCCTTTGTATAAGTCTGACACAAAATTTGATTCGCATTGTGGCTGGCCCAGTTTTGATGATGAAATAAAAGGAGCTGTAAAAAGAATTTCCGATGCGGATGGTATGCGTACAGAAATTGTATGCGCCAATTGCGATGCACATCTTGGCCACGTATTTATGGGAGAAGGATTTACCCAAAAGAATACCAGGCATTGCGTAAACTCTATATCTATGTTGTTTGTACCCGATAAAAAGAATTAAGCATTGATACATCGTTTTAATAAAAAAAACTCCCGAAGCTTCGGGAGTTTTTTATTAAGGTAAGAACTTAACAATTTAAATAAAATCAATAAGGTCCTGGTTTAACTGTTCTTTATGTGTGTAAAATAAACCGTGCGGGGCATCTTCATATACTACAAACCTGGCACCTGGTATCCATTTAGAACTTACCTCCCCGGTAGCTTTTATGGGTACGGTTTTATCTTTATCTCCATGAATAACAAGTGTGGGCACATTTATTTTAATAACATCCTGCCTGAAATCTGTAGTAGCAAATGCTTCAGCACATTTGAGCGTAGCAATGGGAGAAGCATCCATTGTTTTGGTTAAGCTGTTTGCTAAAAAAGCATCGCTTACGGGTTTATGGGTAAGGCTTACTCCAAAAAAATCTAAATTAAAATCAGCCAAAAATCCCGGTCTGTCGTCTATCATACCTTTGGTCATTCTGTCAAATACTTCCTGTGGCACAGCATCAGGATTATCGTCTGTTTGAAGCATGTAGGGAACAACTGCACTTACTAAAACAACTTTAGAAACCCTGGCTCCATCATACAGAGAAAAGTACCTGGCAATTTCTCCGCCACCCATTGAAAATCCAACAAGCGTAACATCGTTTAAATTCAATTCATCCAATAACGCTTTTAAATCTCCTGCAAGGGTATTGTAATCATATGCTCCAAAAGGCCTGTCAGATTTACCAAAACCTCTTCTGTCGTAGGTAATGCAGCGCAATCCCTGTTGAGGCAGTTGCGTAACCTGGTATTCCCACATAGATCCGCTTAGTGGCCAGCCATGAATAAAAACAACGGGCTTTCCTTTTCCCAGGTCTTCATAATAAATATTTATTGGGTCTGTATTGTTTTGAGCTGATTTAATAAATGGCATAAAAATTAATTAAGAATGAAAAATTACTTTACACATGCAATGCACCAAAGATGTTGCCACTTAAATTTTCATAGAAGGCAGGCTCGGTGCCGGTTAGAATAAAAAAATGTTGTAGAATTATTTGCTCAGAAAAGCGGAGAATGGTGAAAAGTTAAAAGTCAAAATTCAAAAGTCAAAAGTCAATGGTCAATATCGGGCAGGATGGGAGGGCAAACTGTCCTCAATATTCGTCATTCGTAATTCGTCATTCCTCATTCGTAATTAACAATGGCACTTCATACCTAATCATATACATCTGGCCATTCATCATTCGTCATTCGTATTAAGCTATGAGTTTTAGATTTGTTTTCTATTTGGCTTGTTTATTCGATTAAGTTTAATTTTGGTGTAAACTATTTTTGGAAAAGATAAGATGGTTTGGAATACGCTTGAAGACAGGAACCGAGGCGCAGCAAAATCTGACATTTCTGTAAACCATTAACATGAATCCTATAATAAGTGCACTTTTCATCGGACCCACATTTTTAGTTGCATTATTAATTTTTTCCAATTTTAATAAAGTAAATATCGCCGCCAACAGATGGTTCGGTATTTTTATTGTGTGCGTTTTTTTGATTCAATTCAATGGCCTTGTATATGACCATCATTTTTTTGTTTCGTATCCTCATATTTATGAACTGCTGGACCTTGTAAACTATATTGTGGCCCCGGTTTTTTTCTTCGGTATAGTTTATTTCGTAGAACCCAACCGAAAATGGCGGTTTACGGACAACCTCCATTTCCTTTTTGGGTTCCTTATGCTCATCCTAACGCTGCTGACTTTCCTGGTAAGGGTAAGCAGCACCCTTGTCAAAAGCCAGGCAGATAAAGAATTAGAGTCAACAGTGATGGTTGTATTTACCATTATCTTTTGTGCGCAGGTATTACCTTACTGCGTTGTTGCTTTTTTTAAAATAACCAGGTATCAAAAGAACCTTTTCTTATATTCTTCCAACACAGAAAAAGTGAACTTAGGTTGGTTGAAAAAAGTAGTGATTTGTGTTTTTTTTATTGCTGTGCTGTGGTTAATGGATGGTCTATTTCAATTGTCGAGCACTTCTCCTGCCTTTGATTCATTTTCCAATGTGTTGTATTTCGTGGGCATCTGTTATATTGCTTACCATAGTTTAAAACAAAGAGAAATTTTTCCCTACAATAAAGAAGAGAAGGAAGAAATTGAAATAGTTATTGAAGAAACGGATATAACAAACACCAGAAAAAAACTGATTTCTGATGAAAAGCTTGCCGCAGAAAAACAGACCCTGCTGGCATTGGTAACCAGCGAAAAACCTTACTTAGACTATGAGATCAGTTTAATAAAACTGGCCAGGCAAATTAATACGAGCCCACACATGCTTTCCTATATTATCAACACTGGGTTTAATGAAAATTTTTTTCAATTTATAAACAGGTATAGAATTGAAGAAGCCAAAAGAATGATTCTCGATCCCGATCTGAATCACCTTACTATAACCGGTATTGCCTTTGAAGCAGGGTTTAACTCAAAAACTGTTTTCAACACTACTTTTAAAAAAATGACAGGCAAAACACCCACTGAATTTAAAAAATCTTCGCAACTTACCGGATAATAGGCCATTAAAATATGTTCGGATTCATAAGTCAGAACGGTAATGCTGTAACTTAGGCGTTGTTTTGCTTTGCTATCCACCCATAACCTCAAACTTAAAATGGGTAGCATTTACGTTAATGAAGCAGATATTATTTACACCCTCCGCTACCCCTGGCCGCACAGGCCAGCAAACCTTCAGGAGGCAAAGCCAACATATTGCCGCAGGCCAATTCAGTATTTCATTTCCCTCCATTTATAAAACAACCTTTATGCGCAACCTATTATTGTTATTGCTAATCACCGCTGCTTCTTTTTTCTCATGCAAAAAGCAAAAGCCGGTGCAAAGCCCTTATGTAACAGAAACTAAAGTAGATATAAGCACCCACAAGCTTACCGCCTACAGTGTTATTAAAAATTCTAAATACCTGGTAGTTTTTGAAGCTGGTTTAGGTGATGGACATGAATCATGGAACCCAACATTGAACCAGCGTGATATTGCAGTACTATCCGATTCTGTTAAAACTGATATCCTGATGTATGACAGGGCCGGTTATGGCAAATCTGGTTTTAATGCCGCACCAAGGAATATTATTAAACTACGATCTGAACTGGAAATGGTTATAAATCAACTTGCGGGTGGAAGAAAAGTTGTGCTGGTGGCACATTCTTTGGGCGGTTTAATTATAAGAGATTATGCAATTAAAAACCCAGCAAAAGTTGCTGCCCTGCTTTTGGCAGATCCCTCTCATGAAGCCTATAACCAGCCCACCCAGGCAACAGAAGATTTGATCTATAACATGTTTGTTACCAGTTTTGGAGCCAATTCCGGTGCTGCCACAGAAGCCAGGCAACTAATTGAAGATTTTCAATACTCGGCCACCCTCAACCCTTTGCCAAATGTTCCGGTTATCGTTCTTACGAGTATGAAACATGATGCAGGCAATAATTACAGCGATGCAGCTTATGGTAAAACACGCCAGGACTGGTACAATGCCCACGAACAATTAAGAACCGGGGTTACAGATTTTACCCATGTGCAAACAGTCAACGCCGGGCACTACATACATCAGCAGGAACCGGCTCTTTTTTTAACGAATTTAAAACTATTGCTTTCGAAGTTGCCTTAAGTGTGGGATGAGACTTTCCAATTTTTATCAGCAGGAACCCGGGGCGGGCCAGGTTAAAACCAACGCTCCATTTTTCAACTTCCTGTTGGCAACCTGGTAATACTTTTTCAGGCAACGGTTCGGTGCCCTTCAACTAAAAATCGAGGGGCATTTTGTTTGCCGAAAAGTATCAACGTATTTAAAATGGGAAAATAGTACCCTTTCCCTGATGCTTTGTGCAAATCTTACGTTTAAAAAGTAGGCATAACAATAACACTATCTTAAAGAAAGTTTTTTTAGCAGCAATTCCTTCCTGCTTTTTGATACATTGATAGATGAACCATCACTCATAATTAAATAGCCGCCTTCGCCTTTAATGTATTTTTCTACTTCGTTTATGTTTACCATATAGGAATGATGTACCCTGATAAAAGGATAATCCTCCAGAATTTCTTCCATCTCTTTTAAGTTACGGGAGGCAATTATCTTTCGCTTATCTTTTAAAATGAGGTATGTGTAGTTGCTATCCGACTCACAACTGATGATAGATTCAACAGCCAGCAATTGAAAGCCTTCCATGGTTGGTATAGCAATTTTAGTTACTGGTATTGCCGGTTGTTTTAATTTTTGCAAAAGCATATCCAGTTGTTGTGGGAGCGGATGCTGATTACGTTGGGCAGCTTTTTGTACAGCTTTTTGCAGTTCTTCCCGGTCAATGGGTTTTAATAAATAATCCAGCGCACTAAAGCGGATGGCCTTAATGGCATACTGGTCATAGCTGGTGGTGAAGATTAATTCAAAATTAATTTGCCCTAATTTTTCCAGCAATTCAAACCCATTCATAAAAGGCATTTCAATATCCAAAAAAAGTATTTGTGGTACATTTTCTTTAATGGACTGCAAACCAGTTTCGGCCGAGTAACATATATCCAGCACTTTTACTTCGGGGCAATACCGCTCCAGCAGCATCACCAGCGATTCACAGCAATCGGGCTCATCATCTACAATAGTAGCAGTGATCATTTTATTGTTTTAATTATTTAAATTAACAACTTCTGTTAAGTCTTTGTAAGGAATGGTAAGCACTACTTTGGTGCCACATCCTTTACCTTCATCATCCATCAAGTCTTCAATATTAAAAACAGCGGCTTCATTTTTTGATTTGTTTAAAAGTGCCAACCGCCCTGCGGTAATATCAACACCCATTGATTTATTTTTTTCTGCGGAACGGCTGTTTAATGCAGCAGCCATATTCCTGCCGATGCCATTATCCACGATAGCACAAGTCAATGTTTTATTTTCTGCACACAATTGGATCTCCAGGTGGCCTATGCCTTTTTTGTGCATCAATCCATGCCAGATAGCATTTTCAGCAAATGGCTGTATCATCATGGGCGGAATATAAACGGTATTAATATCAATGGTATTTATAAAAGTAATACTGTAGTTAAAGGCGTTTTTAAATCTTAACCTTTCCAAATCGAGATAAAGGCGAAGTGCTTCCAGTTCACTTTCGAGTGTTATCAGTGGCTTTTCAGAATTATGCAAAGCCATCCGTATCAAACGGGAAAATTTAGTAAGATAGTCGGAAGCTTCTTCTGTTTTATTTATAAGGATAAACCTGTTAATGGAACTCAGGCAATTAAAAATAAAATGGGGGTTCATTTGTGCACGGAGGGCCTGCATTTCAAGATCGGTAGCCTGTTGCTGCAATTCAATTAAAGTTTTTTTGCTTTCCAGTTGTTGCAATTCCAATTCATGTTCATGACGCTGTTTTTCATTTTTACGCTTAAGGTTGATATTACGGAAAATAAAAATGCCGATCAATATAAACGCAACCGTGACTGCAATAAGGATATACCTGATCAACGATTCGCTTTTAAGCTTTTGCTGCTGCAGCGATAACTTTTCATGGTTGAGCTGCTGGTCCTTCTGCAGCAAAACAATTTTTGTTTTTTGCTGTTCATCCTGCGATTTCATTTCTGATAAAGCTATATTTCTCCGGTACTCATCACTCAGGATGGAATCTTTTAGTGCTATATATTTCAAGTGGTATTTATAAGCACTATCGGTTTTTTTCTGCCGGTCGTAAAGTTGCCAATACAATTCATAGGCATCCCTTAAAAAAGGCCTTGCACCTGTTTGCTGTGCTATGTTAAATAAACGTTTTGCAAATAAGAAAGAATTACTTAAATTTTGTTTGGCCTGGTAGCAACTGGCAAGCAGACTTAATATCTTCATTACACTGCCTTTGTCATTTCCCTTTTCAAAAAATTGCAAAGGGTTTTTAAGCTGTTCAATAGACAAATCGTATTTATATTGCTTTAGGTAAACTTCTCCAATACTCACATTAATATAGGAGAGGCTTCGTTTTTTTATGATGCTGTCTGTTGTACTGAGTTTTACAAACTTGTGAGACTCTTTGTAATAATATATCGCTGAATCCAGGCGATTAAGTAACAAAGAAATATCACCCATTAGTCTATTATAGCGAACCGGGTTGGTTGGCATTGCCTTTTGTGCAGCTAACCGGAAATATGTTAGAGATGTTTCAGGTTCTCTGGCAGTTCTATATAAGTTGGCCATATTCTCCGGCGAAGAAATAACGCCCCTTACATCACTTATTTTATCTGTTATCCTGATGGCTCGTAGAGTGTTTTCAAAAGCTTTCTCATTGTATCCACGTGCACTGTAAGTTAGGGAGATCAATCTCAATACCATAGACTGCCGCTCCTTATTATCTACCTTGATGTAATAAGGCAATGCCTTTTCATATGCCAATTTTGCATCAGAAAATTTGCACTGGCTGTAAAGGCAAAATCCCAGCGTTACGTGAGCCCAGCTATAATTTTCAAAGTCGTGTATTTGTTCAAACAAGGGAATTGACTGGCGAAGATATTTTTCTGCTGTAGAAAAGTCATTCCTGTACCTGGCTATAGCACCAAGATTTTGTAGTGCTTCTGCAACCCCGCTGATGTAGTGTATTTTTACTGCTTCATTGTATGCTTGTGATGCAAATTTGGTTGCAGTATCCGTTTGTACATTAATATATGTTTCGCTTAAAACGTTTATGTAATATTCAACACTTAGTTTATTTAAACAATCAATGTTGCTGCTGTCTTTTAAAGCAGGTAACAGTTTTTTAAGACTGTCAATACGGTTGCTTTGACACAGGCAGAGAAAAGGAACCAATAAAATCAATATGCAGCATTTAAATTTCATTTAAAGGCTATTTAGATACCTGGTAAAAATCGTTGTTACTTTGCGTGTATGGTAAACTACCGTTACATAGGAAAGTTAATAAAATTATTTGTGAACATATCAGCGTCTTATGTATTCAGATGCCTGTGCAATTGCAAAGCTTATCAACTGTACAAGAAAAAAGGTTATCAAATGATTAATATGATAACCTTTTTTGTACGTTAAGATATAAATTTCACCTTACCGTATAATCAAAACAATCACTCGATAATACCGGCGCTAAAGTGGCAGCATCCACCATCTGAAAGCGAATATGAAATGCTGTACCCCTTGGTATGCCTGTAATATCACGCCACAAATTTGCGTATCCATTTCCCTGGGCATTTGTAACAATTGACTTTGGTTGTAAACCTTCGCCGAGTGTAAGCCATGCAATACTTGAGCAGCCAGTAATATCTGCAATCGGATTTACTGCACGTTGCAACAGGTAAGCATGATTGGGCAGCAGCTTAGTAACCCATGTTTCGAGTGTGATTACACGGGCTGTATCGGGGTTCTGGCGAAACTTCATAAACCCGGCGCCAGCATTTTGATGTTCTCTCTGAAGATGAACATCAAGATCATAAAGGGGATTAAGTGGGTAATCATCTTTCTTACAGCCGGAAAATGCGATCATCAATAAAGCAATTGGTAAAATGATTTTGAGCTTCATAAAATAATTTTTAAATGATTTAATTTTTTGTTCCGCATAAAGGTCTCTTTCTAAAAGAGCATTGCTTAACCAGAATGTGTAGTTGGAGGTAGTGGCGTGTAATTGTACTATTTGGATACATACCTGGTAACGAAGTACAGGCTGTTTTGTTAAAGGCAGAACTATATGTCATCTGTAGATCCTGTGGAAAACCATTGCGACAGTGAAGGGGAGATCCTTTATGTATGGAATTTTCCAAAAAGGCATATATTCTGTCCAGCCAATAAAAAAGGAAAATAGTACATGGATAAATGGGGCTGACAGAAAACTTAAAACTAAATATAGAATCTTCTTTTTCGTATTCAATTTTAAAACTATTGGAGGTAAGAGCACCGTCATCAACATTGGAATTGGATAATATATCCACCATTTGAAACCCCATATTGCTCCATATCTGCCAAATAACATTCCCATTATTACTACTAAAATTGAAAGCAATATGATTGAAATATATTTCTGAGCAAATTTTTCTTTCGATAAAACAATTCTAATAACCATAAAAAATACAATCAGTGAAGCCAATATCATTATGGGGAAATGCCAGTCTGTATTCATTATTTAGTATCGTTTATAAAAGAGTGTCGCCTTGTTTCAGCTAACGGCCCTGGCTTGGTGATGTAGCGGTATTTGAAAATCGTCATCCAGTAACCGAAGCTAAACCTGTTATCCGGCAGGCTGGTTTATAAATAAAAGTTCATTGTTTATTCTTTTGCTTGTTGTTATTATACACTAACTGGGGTTGTATGGCAAGTGTTAAGCATATTGCTATCCGCACTAATTGCGTAAATGTACTTGTTGCTGCTATTTTTTCCCACTATAATTAGTGGGATTTCCAATTTTTGTAAGGCTCCAGTGTTAAATTTGAATTGTAATACTTTTCCTGGCCTGTAACTTCCTTGTCAACCCATGGAGGGATACAAAATATTTCATCTTCGCTTTTCAATTCAATTTCTGCCACAATAAGTCCGATGTTGTCTCCTAAAAACTCGTCAACTTCCCAAACTTTGTTGTCAAAGTTTATTTTATACCTAATTTTAGAGAGTTCAGAAATTGAAAAATTGTCTAGCAATTCCTTTGCTTCATCAAAAGGAATTTCATATTCGTATTCGGGCCGTGTTGCAGCAATTGAAAGTCCTTTTATTGTCAAAAACCCTTTTTCTGTTGTTTGTCTTACCCGAATTGTTTTGTTTGGGTCAGTCAATAAATAACCTTGTCTATAAAGCTGTCCTGTTGGCTTGTCAATTCGTTGCCACTTATAGTGATCTACTAAATATTTTCTTTCTATTTCTTGTCCCATAATGCGGTCTGTTTAAAATTTCCACAATCGGCAGACTGTGAAAAAACTATGGTTAAAAATAAATATATTAGGATAACTAACGGAGAAAAATTTCATAAAGGCTATCCTTAAAGTCCTTTTTTTGTTTTTCACCGTCTGACGATCGGGTATTGCTACAGGCAGGTAATTCATTGAACCCAGCCCGTTGCAAATGTCCAATTAAAAAATATATGGTAGAAGTTTGGAACTAAAGCTGAATATTATACTTCGAGCCTGAACCTATGCTGATGCTTGTTTGCCCTTCTCCTGCTGTATGTCTTTGTGCGTTGGATTATATACTGTTTTAAATTCTTCACAGTCAATTCTTATGTCCTGCGTTTGTAATTTTTGGTCAAGTAAATTACAAAAATGTGTCTTATCTTTTATTGAGTTATGCCTGCAATTAAAGCAAACTCTTTGAATACTTATTATTTCCAATTTATTTAGTTGGGTAATTAGGTTGGTAATGTTGTTCCACAAAACTAACTTGTCTGCATACTCTTTTTACCAACAGCAACGAAGGATAAAAATCCTTTGCTTATTGAACTTACATCGGTTGTGCTTAAGCGGCAGGAGCTGGTGTAACTACGCCAATCTGTGCCTTACTTATAAAAAAGCATGTCTTTTTAAGATTTTAAATTTCATTTTTTGGAAGATTCCATAAAACAATAACAGGAGATTTTCTATAATCGAATAAAAATGTAGAAATGCTTCCTCTGGCCTTTCAAAATATTAAAATAATTTTACTGCTTCAGGTTAAGTTGTTTTATCATCTTTTCATACTGATCTTCCAACGCAGCAATTTTTTTGTTTTGTATTTCCTGCTTTCTCAGTAATTCCTGGATAATTTCCTGCTGCTCCTGCACTGCTTTTACCAGGGGCACTACAAACTCTGCATACCGTAAACCGTAAAAATCTTTTTCGTTATTTGGTTTATCAACGCCACTAAAATCATAACCAGTTTCTGTTGCCGCTTTCTCTACTTCCTGTGCAACAAAGCCAGAGTAGATAATTTTTTCTTTTTCTTCGATTGCCTGCCGGGAATATACATCCAGTTCCATGCCTCTACCTTCATCTAATATTTTACTGATACCAGAAATATCCAAATGATACGTTACAGGATTCAGCCTCATGATAAAATCAATTCCCTTTACATTGCTTTTAATATTTTTTTTAAACCGGCCATCACTAATGTTGGTCCAGCCGGCATAACCGCCAATTGAATTGGTGGCAGCGTTGCCAATTCTTGCCTGGCTGCTGGCAGTATTGGTAACAGCCTGTCCAATCCCCACCACTTTAAAAAGGCCAGCTTGATTAACATCGCAATTGGCGCCCAGAATGGTATTATTGTAACCCATATTAAAATTTCTACCGGCATAGTAACCAAGCACTGTATTATACCAGGCATTTGTAGTATTAACCAATGTGCCATGGCCAATAGCCGTATTGTACAGACCGGCTCCGTTATTAACCATAGAAAATGAACCCACCGCAGTATTTTGAGATCCGTTATCACTATTTCCATTGGCTTTATATCCCACAGCGGTATTTCCCGCTCCTACGGTATTGTTGTATAATGCATCATTGCCTATTGCTGTATTTTGTGTGCCAGTAGTATTTATAGTTAATGCAAAATTACCTACAGAAACATTTTGATTGCCCGTTGTATTGAATTCCATTGCATTCACACCCATAGCAACGTTACTAAAACCTGTAGAATTATTTGTCAAGGCTTCTTCCCCTACGCAGGTATTGGAATTTCCGGTATTATCCCGAAGAGCTTCGCTGTCTATTGCAGTGTTGTAACTTCCGCCCAGCCCCTGTTGAAGTGCACTACAACTGTAAGGCATAGACGCACAAAAAATAATCAAACAAACCGGTTATAAAAAATGGAACGTTTATGCTAAAAGTCCGTTTGGTACTCTGGCCAATGTAGTGGATTATCTTGGGCGCTACACCCACAAAATTGCTATTGCCGCCCATCGGATTGTTAGCATCAGCGAGCACAGCGTGTTGTTTAAATACCGGGATTATGCAGATGCTAACCGGCCAAAAGAAATGAGGCTGAGCCATGCAGAATTCTTGCGGCGCTTCGAACTGCACATCCTTCCCAAACGTTTTGGAAAAATCAGGCATTATGCCTTGTTGCAAAACCATGGTAAAAAGAAAAAGGCTCAGTGCAATCCGCAAACAATTAAAACTATCGCCCTTGCTGCCCAGGGTGCAGGTACCGGTTAGTATTCGCATGCTGGAGAAATATGGCAAAGACATTACGCTTTGCCCAAAATGCAAGAGCGGAAAACTCATGCTTATTCATATTGATTATGGCGGCCACGAAACCCAACCGATAAAAATGCGGCTAAGCATAACCGATAGCAACGGGCAAACCCATGCGCCACCATAATAAAAAACAGGGCCTGAGCGGAAATGAAAAGGTTCTTTTTACGGATAAAGAAAACTGGCCGCTAAAATGGGTAAGGGAAGTTATGTCCCTTTGCAAAAGTAACCGTCTGAAAACGGCAACAGTGGCCTGCTTTTTTGCATCATCCATTCCTGAAAGGCTACTGTGGGGCCTACTTTAGCTCCTATAGTGATCTAGTCGGCGTCGGTCAACAAACTACTTGTCTGCCGGTAGGCAGATAACCAAAAGCCCCGCAAATACTTTAGATGCGGGGCTTTTTTATGTGGGGCTTTCGGCTATTGTTCTTAATGTTGTACGCTTGTACTTCGTCACCTAAGACTATTACGAAGCTCACTTAAAGTTAGCAGCTTTGAATTTATGGTATCTGTCACAATAAACTCGATGTCATTAAGTTTCTTGAGAAGCAACTCTTCGCCAAATAATTCTTTCTTTAAAAACTCTTTATTGTCGTTGTCAATTGTTACATTTTTAGCTTTTGAATAAATAAATATTTTTAAATTTTTAACGCTGTCTTTCGATTGCATCAAAATCCGCAAATCTTTATTGTCAATGTTTAAATTGGGTAAACTAAATCCATCAGAGTGCAAATCCGGCTGTTCATATTTTTCTACAATAAAATATTTTGGTTTAGGCACAAAAATAAAAATTGTGTCAAGGGCAGTAGTAAAGTTTTTATTGTAGTCAGTCGATAATAAAATTCTAACATGTGGTGTCGTACTTTTATTGTAGAAAAAAGTAACTCCCAAACTGTCGCAATATTTTTTTGCCGCCAAAGTGAACCGTCCCATAAATTTTGTACTGTCCTCGTTTTGAAAAGCATATTCTCCCCAATTTGTGTCATGGTTATTACTAAATAATTCAGTCTGCACAAGTTGAGTAAACTCTGTAAACAGACTATCCTCATTTTGAATAAACCAACTACTTAAATAGTCTGGCTTGGGTATAGGAGTGTCCTTAGTCTTTTGGTTACAAGATATTGTCCCCAAACAAATTGATATTATTAGTATGTAGAGTCTCATTAGTAACCAAAGGACAGGTATTGCCGATGGTGGGGAATTTGAAATTCGTCCGCCCGGAACTAATGCCTGGCTTTTTGATAAAGTTAAATGATAAGAACTAATGTTTGGCTTTGTTCTTCAGCCCGAACCACTGCTTAATAGATTTCCAAAAGTTTATTGTTTTTCCGTCAGCCCCCACTATTGGCAATACCAATGTTGTACTAAACCCCTGTCAGGGTAGCCAACAGCAGTTCCTTTGTCAACTTGTCTTACATTGCTTACCTTAGCATTTATTCCGCCAAACCCTTGATAGTCCTCAATCGAGCTCATTTTCAGAAACGACAACTCCATATATATAAGAGAGGCAATTTGTAAGCATCATAAAAGCACCCCAACAGCGGTTTCGTACAACAGCGCTTTCATTTCATGCCCGTTGGGCAAAACGAAAGCTTAGTTATTGGTGGCAGTAAAGGCTATCTTACTGCAATTGTAAAAATTACATTCTGTCGACCTAATTTTGAAATTGTATTACTGTAATTTGTCCCAATGTTTTTTTGAATATTAAGTAAGCTTTGTGAAAAATTGAGTTCTGGTGCGATCAAAAACTTCATTAGTTTGATTTCAATCCCAATTCCTAAATCGGCAGTCATATCAAATGGTTTTATTTGAAACTTGTCTTTTACATCCTTACTTTGTCCAAGGTTGTACTTTAATGTCGAACCTAATAAAATATAAGGTCTTTTGTTGTCAAAAGTTCTTTGAAATATAAAGTGGATAGGGGCTTCAATAACAACATTCTGTACTTTTAATTTTTTAACCCCATGTTTCTTTGTGTCAAACTGTAAAGTTGTACTTTCAAAATTTAAAAGCAATCTTTGTCGATACGAAAAGTTGTTGGTTATTTTAAATTTCACTTCATTGCCAATAATAACTAGAAGTCCGCTATTTGCTATAACTGAATTAAAAGTGTCTTTCAAGGTAGTTTGATTCCAATTTGTCTCTTTTATTTTAAATGCAGATTGTCCAATTCCTGTAACAATTCCAAAAGAAACCTTTCTGTTGAAAAAGTCAGGGTTGATATTTTTTTTCTTTTGTCCGAAAGTTGTGATAGTTAATACTAAACACAAAGTTGAAATGATTACTTTTTTCATAATCGTCTTTTGTTTTTGGTTAAGTAAATTTTCTATCGATAATTATAATGTGTCTGTTTTATTGCCACCAACGGTCGGGTATTGCTGCAGGCAGGGAATTCATTGCTCGTCAAGCCCCTGAACTGAAGCCGATTGAAAAACTAAAGTACAAGATTACAACAAAAAGTCCAAAAGAATTCCGTCCGCCGGAACCGCTGCTG
>JBBRFX010000014.1:0-40131 GCA_038241275.1 Chitinophagales bacterium | reverse complement strand
AGCCATTAGCTATACACGCTTTCTGAATACGGTCAATACATGTGAATTTTCTTCATCCAATTCTGGATCCTATCGCCAAGGATTTTTTAATATTTCTCGATATGACTTAACGAATAGTATTTTCTCAGGCACTTTTGAATTCACCATAAAGAGTCAGTCCTGTGGCGATACTATCAGAATAACCAACGGCCGCTTTGATGTAAAATTATAAACAATTAAAACCTTAAATTATGCAAACTAAATATAAATCCTTTTCCAATTTTTTAAGATTTGCTCTACGCCGTGGTTCGTGTCCCCACGAACCACCCTTCAAAGCAATAAGACATTACAAGTTCGTCATAGCCTTCAAAATTCATTTCTCAAATCTTTCAAAAAGCGATAATTATTTTCTCCTATCTCATAAAATCTTGCAGAAGAATATAAATAATCACATGGATCTTTTGCCAACTGCCAATATTCTGTACACGGGTTATAATGTGTGTAGTCTAATTTTTGATAGGCCACTTCTTTCGTAAAGAGATGAACTGCCAAAGAATCTCTTTGCCAAAATTCATATTCCTTATTGTGTGCGTTAACGGCATAAGAAGACAAGCTGTTTTCTTTATCGTTTTTCAACATTTTTTTAAACTCATGGGCGGTAAATTTTAAAAACGAACCCTGTGAAGTTTCTTTACCATTCATCGCATTTATCCTCCATATTAAATGAATATGATTGGGCATGATAACAAAACCAAACACATCTATTTTACCTGCATCGCTCAAGTAAGTTAAAGAATCAATGATAACTTTTTTGTACTCATCTTTCATTAACAACCGCTGCCAGCCATTTATGGTGGCTGTCCAAAAAAATATTTCTCCCATTTCAATGTAACTCTTTCTCTTCACAGAAAATATATCTTCGCTCATAAGCCTTGCATTTTGCCCGCCATAAAGTTAATGACCACTTTTTTATATACCTATATTCAATTCGAGGATTTCGGTTCGTGAGGACACGAACCGAGGCGGGGGAACTGAAATTGTAAGTATAAGAATTAAGGATAAGTTTGGGAATGTGGTAAAAGCAATTAAAGAGGTAAAAATGGCAAGCCGTGTAGAAGTTAATTTATCACAGCTAAAAACGGATATTTATATTGTGGAAGTATTTGACGGCAAAACCTGGTTTGTAAAAAAAGTAATTAAGCAATAATGTTTCAAAAAGGGGTACTCTTAAACAGAAGCTTAATAATTAATTAACCCGGCATAGCATTGATTACTATAATGCCTGATAAAATTGGCTGTTTCATATCTTGAAACAGCCAATTTTGTTTGGCATGGTTTGCACATCAATAAAGAAGATAGATTTTCCTTGAAAAACCTAACTTTAAAGAATATAAATTGCATGTATGAGGAATAAAATTACAATGGCGTTTTTTGTGTTTTTTTTTGTACAAAAAATAAATGCCCAGTTAACAGATAATTTTAATGATGGCAATTTTTCGGCTAACCCAGCATGGATAGGCGGAACCTCCGATTTTATAGTAAACACTGCCCTGCAATTACAAAGCAACAATACAACAGCAAGCAGTAATTTTTACCTGGCCACTGCCAGCACAAAAGCCACCCTTGCGCAATGGGATTTTTATTGCCAGTTTACGTTTAACACTTCCGGCACCAACTATACAGATGTCTATCTTACAGCATCTGCCAGTGATCTTACTCAAACTGCTACTACCGGTTATTTTGTGCGAATTGGAAATACGGATGATGAAATCAGTTTATACAGGAAGGATGCTGGCGTGGCAGCCATTAAAATTATTGATGGGATAAATGGCAGTACTAATACCAGTAATAATATCATCAAGATAAGGGTGATAAGAAATGCGGCCAATCAATGGACCCTTTCAAGAGATCTCACAGGTACGGGTACCAGCTACATAAGCGAAGGGATAGTTACAGATGCTACCTATTTAACCTCCGCTTTTTTTGGTATCTGGATTAGACAAAGTACTGCCAGTTTTTTTCAGCGTCATTTTTTTGATGATATCACAGTAACCGATTATGCGCCTGATGTTACGCCACCTGCACTGCAATCGGCAACGGCCACCGGCGTTAATACACTGGATGTTTTATTTAATGAGCCGGTAGAACCTGCAAGCAGCCAGGCAACAACAAATTATGTGGTCAACAACGGGCTTGGTTCACCGCTTACGGCTGTGAGAGATGCAGTAAATACAGCATTGGTACATTTAACTTTTGCCAACAATTTTCCTAATAGGATAAACCTGCAGTTAACGATAAATGGAGTGAATGACCTGGCAGGAAATACTTTAACCAATGCAACAGCCAGCTTCAATTATTTTACAGCCATTCAATATGATATTTTGATAGACGAGATTATGGCCGATCCCACACCATTGGTGGGCCTGCCTGATGCAGAATGGATAGAACTTCGAAACACCGCCGGCTTTGATATTAACCTGCTGGGATGGCGCATTGGTAAACCTTCCGGGCAAAGTGGCCCCATGCCATCTTATCTTTTAAAAGCAGATAGTTTCGTGTTGGTTTGCACAGGCAGTGCAGTGGCAGCATTGTCTGCATTTGCGCCCACTATTGCAGTTACCAGTTTCCCCAGTTTAAGCAATGCCAGTGATTTGTTGTACCTGCGTTCGCCACAGGGTTTAGTAATTCATTCTGTAAATTATTCAGATGAATGGTATAAGAACGAACTAAAAAAAGGCGGGGGATGGACACTGGAAATGATAGACAGCAACAATCCCTGTAGTGGCCTTAGCAACTGGAAAGCCAGTGTTGATGCTAAAGGTGGAACACCGGGTAAAAAGAATTCAGCAGATGGGGTAAATGCAGATGCAGCCATTCCACGTTTGTTGCGTGCATACGCTACCGATAGTGTAAATATTGTACTGGTATTTAACGAATCTTTAGACAGTGCCAGGGCTGCCATTGCTGCCAGTTATACCATCAGCGATGGTATTGGTGCAGCACAACAGGCCACTCCTTTATCTTTTGCTTTTAACAGGGTGGCACTGCGATTGACCACACCGCTCTTACGCAATAAAGTATATACGGTTACCGCTGCTGCAGTTACCGATTGTGCAGGTAATGCCATAGGTGCCGGCAATACAGCAAGGGTAGGATTGTATGAACCCATTTTACGCAACGATGTAGTGGTGAATGAAATATTATTTAATCCTGCAGCATCCAGCAATGATTATGTAGAGATTTACAACCGGAGTAATAAAATAATTACCCTGCGCAATGCGTATATCGCTAACCGTAATACAAGTGGTGCCATTAGTAGTATTGTTCAATTGAGTGCAGAAGATTATCTGCTTTTTCCGCAGGACTATATGGTGGTTACCGAAAATGCGGCACTTGTAAAAAATGCTTATGTGGCCAATAACCCGGATGCATTTATTGAAGTAAATATGCCATCCTACAATGATGATGCAGGTAATGTGATCTTGCTGAATGAACAGGGCAGCATCGTAGATGAAATTGCTTATAAAGACGATTGGCATTTTAAATTAATAGGCGATGAAGAAGGGGTGGCGCTGGAAAGAATTAATTATGATGATACTACTGCCGATAACCCGCAAACATTTAATATTAATGAGCAGGCAGCCAACTGGCACAGTGCTGCCAGCAATGTAGGGTACGGAACACCTACCTATAAGAACTCACAGTACAGGGTAGATGCCGGCGTGCAGGGAACCATTACTGTGAGCCCCGAAATTGTGAGCCCTGATAATGACGGGATGGATGATTTTGTTACGATTGAATACAACTTTCCCGATCCGGGTTATGTGGCCAATATCACCATATTTGATGGTGCTGGGCGCCCTGTACGTTTTCTTCAGCGCAATGCATTGTGTGGTATAAAAGGATATTTTCGGTGGGATGGCCTTGGCGAAAAAAACCTGCAACTGCCGGTGGGTATTTATGTGATATATACAGAAGTGTTTAACCTGCAGGGCAAAACCAGGAAGTTTAAGAATGTAGTGGTGCTGGCAAGGAAAAGATAATGGATTGGGTTGATAAAAGCATACTCGTTAAAACAGCTAACGCTGGATATTTTTTATAAGCCCAGCAGAAAAATATAGGAAAAACAGCTCCTCTATACACTTTGTTGTGTTTGCCTGTTAATGAATACAGGTGCTGCAAAGAAGAGTGATAACCTTTGCATTTTTTATCACTATTGTCCGATTAATACTCTACCAAATCGTTCAAGTGCTTTCTGGTTGAGGGGTCTGACCCCTCTCCTTTGGAGAGGGGTTGGGGTGGGGTTATACAGGCTTGATAAGGGTTTCAGGCATTTAGTCGGACAACAATAATTTTTTATAATTAAGAAATCGGGCGCAAAGCAAAATATATTTTTTACTAAAATAAATACATTCCTTTTTGGCCATATTCAATTTTAAAAAATATCATTCATTGCCATCAAACATTAAAAAATTGTGCGCCTTCAGCTCTCCTGTCTACTTAAAAAACTTACATTTAACCTCGTCAAAACAATTATTTTCCTTATCACGCATCATTATCTAAACTAAGCTTTATGCATAAAACTAACCGCCTGGTTTGTAGCTCCCAAACCGGCATTGCATTCGTAATGGCATTTGCAACTTTTTTTTCATGTAATAATAAAACCACCGAAACAAAAATGGATTATCAATGGCCGCAAAATATAGCAGCACCTGTGGCAGATAAAAAGCCCAGGGCATTAACCGCCCATGGCGAAACCAGAATAGACAATTATTTCTGGATGAACGACTATTTTAAAAAAGGCCCCGACAGTGCGAATGTGGTAAAACATCTGCAAGCAGAAAACAAATATTACGACACTATGATGTCTGCCACCAAAGGGTTCCAGGAAAAGCTCTATATAGAAATGAAGGCCAGGATAAAAGAAAAAGACGAATCTGTGCCGGTATTTAAGAATGGTTATTTTTATTATACCCGTATGATAGAAGGCAAAGATTATTATATATCCTGCCGCAAAAAAGGCACATTGGATGCCACTGAAGAAATCTTGCTGGATGTAAATGCCATGGCAGAAGGACATGAGTACTTTAGAGTTGGCGGCGGCAGCGTGAGCCCGGACAATAAGTTGCTGGCTTATGGTGTAGATACGGTGAGCAGAAATGAATTTACACTGTATATAAAAAACCTGGAGACCGGCGAAATTTATAAAGATGCTATCAACCGCACACAGGGTGATGCTGTATGGGCAGCAGATAATAAAACATTTTTTTATACGGCTAAAAACCCGGTAACCCTTTTATCTGAAAAAATAAAAAAACATGTATTGGGTAGCGATGCTGCTGCAGACATTGTGGTGTATACCGAAACAGATCCCAGCAATTATATCGGTGTGACTAAAAGCAAATCTGAAAAATATATTTTTATTGTTTCGCAGGCTACCCTCTCCACTGAGCAGCGTTTTATTCCAGCCGATCAACCCAATGCCGCTTTCAAAATATTTCAGCCAAGAATTAAAGAAGTATTATATGATGTAGATCATGCCAACGATCGTTTTTACATCCGCACCAATAATGATAGGGCTAAAAACTTTAAAATTATGACCTGCACCGAAGACAGAACAGATGCCGGCAACTGGAAAGAAATGATTGCCCACAACGACAGTATCCTTATAGAAGGCTTTGATTTGTTTAAAGGACATGTAGCCGTTTCTGAAAGAAAAAACGGACTTACACAGATTCATATTATCCAAACCGCCAATAATCAGCATCATTATTTAGATTTTGGAGAAGCCACTTATGCAGCCTACCTGGGAGGCACACCGGAATACAATACTGATGTGGTACGCTACAACTATACATCGCTTACTACTCCCCCCACTGTGTATGATTATAACATGACTGCCAAAACTAAAAAACTGATGAAGCAGCAGGAAGTTTTGGGTGGTTATAATGCGGCAAATTATGTAACAGAGCGCCTGTATGCCACTGCCAAAGATGGCACTAAAGTTCCCATCTCGCTTGTATATAAAAAAGGATTTAAAAAAGATGGTACTGCTCCGTTGTTATTATATGGATATGGTTCTTATGGCGCCAGTATGGATGCCAGTTTTAGTGCGGTGCGCCTGAGCCTGCTCGATCGTGGTTTTGCCTTTGCCATTGCACATATCCGTGGCGGACAGGAGATGGGCCGAAGCTGGTACGAAGATGGCAAAATGATGAAAAAGATAAATAGCTTCACCGATTTTATCACCAGTGCAGAATTTCTCATTTCTAATAAATACACAACTAACCAGCACCTTTATGCCATGGGTGGCAGCGCCGGCGGATTACTGATGGGCGCCATAGCCAATATGCGCCCCGACCTGTGGAGTGGAATTGTGGCGCAGGTTCCTTTTGTAGATGTGATTAGCACCATGAGCGATGCCAGCATACCGCTTACTACCAACGAGTATGATGAGTGGGGAAACCCCGCTGATAAAGCCAGTTATGATTACATGAAAACCTACTCGCCATATGATAATGTAGAAAAGAAAGCCTATCCCAATATGCTCATCACAACCGGCCTGCACGACAGCCAGGTACAATATTTTGAACCAGCCAAATGGGTGGCCAAACTGAGAGAACTAAAAACAGACAGCAACCACATTCTCCTTTACACCAATATGGAAGCAGGCCATGGCGGCGCCAGCGGACGTTTCAAATCTTTGAAGGACCGGGCAAGAGAATATGCATTTCTATTTGCGCTTGAAGGAATTTCGGAATAGGGTATTTTTAGATACATATCGAGTAAGGCTATAAGCTGAAAGCTTGTGTTAGTATAGTGTAGTTAAAATGCGGCATGCAGAGATAAAGGGAAATTATAGCACAAAAGCTCCCTAAGTCAAAGACTGCTAATAACAAAAAATAGATAAAGTTTAATTTGAACATCTTCTACTGGCAAAGGATGAAATGCCATTAGTAGGTTTCTGATAGATAGCAGTAAAAGTGAAAAAATAAGCTTTCTGAAATGATGCTTTTATTACTTCCGGTATATTGAACTTTTACTCCTATTTTTTCCAAGAGTGAACATTTAAAAAGAACAACTCATGCAGTGACTGTTTTTATATATTCCCAATAAAAATGGCCCGACAAAAGCCCGGCCATTTTTGTATGTTATGTTTTTTTAAAGTTACAAACCTTTCCCAATCGTAACCTTTATAAACGGTTCGTCCAGCACGCTGTTACTTTTCATTATTTCCGTGTCAGGAGTATACGTTGGTTGTTCCCCCCTGTAATAGGCACCCGTGGTAATGTTCCGAATAGCAGCAGCCAGGCAGCTTTCATTCACATCTCCCCAATCTTTATCTAACCCGTCGGCCACGGCAGCATTTACGGGCAAACCGTTATAATAATTGCCCTCTCCATTTTTATTAATCGTTTTAAACGATACCGGAAAAACATACCAGTCGCCTGCAGATATCGGGTAAAAGCCAACCGGCTTACCATGTGTAGCCGAAGGGCCTACCAGTTTTACATCCATCCATGGTTTCAGCGAATTGATCAGCAACTCGCTGGCCGATGCTGTACTTTTGGTTACGATAAAATACACTTTCGATAGTTGCAAAGCACCTGTCTTTGCTATATAACTCGTCACATTATTGTTGCTGTTTTGGCTGTTATATTGTTGCTTCATCATCACGCCGCCATTAGCTCCTGCCGGTACCAGGTAGTTGGCCAGCTTTTCTGCCAGCGACACATAACCCCCGCCATTATACCGCAGATCCACCACCACATCCGTCACTTGCTGGCTGGCAAATTTGCTAAAGAGCCGTTGAAATTCTGCGCTTATTTGTGCCGTGTTTCCCAAAAAAGAATTAAACAGCAGGTACCCAATTTTTTGAGCGCCCATATGGTATACCGTATCCATCAACACCGGTTTTTCTGCATAATGGGTAGCATTCAGGGTCAGGCTCACGCTGCTGCCATCCGGCCTGGTAAATACAAAACTTGTAACGGGAGAATAATATACGCTGTTCACAATGCTGCTGCTGCCAGCCGTGCTGATATTACTGTTGCCATTAATTTGGGTAATGCGCCATCCCCTTTTAATGCCTGCCAGTCCGGCCGGACTGTTTGGTTCTACCAACCGTACCCGCAGATCGCCTTCTGTTCTAAAAAATACGAACAGGCCAAAATCGCCGGCATCACCCGTACCACTAAGCAGGCTGCCAATTCCCCCGCTCATCTGGTCCCATTCTGTTTTCTTCATCGCAAAACTCCACTTATCTACCGGGGCGCCAAAACCCGCCTCCATACTAAAAGGCTGAATTGCCTTCATAATAGCAGCAGGATCAGTATAATCCCTTGCATTAAGGGTGGCGGGTATTTGTGTGTTCCATAAATATACATCCCGGCTCACCATCAGGGCGGTATCTTTTACAAGCTCCGGGCTGGCAATAGCGGGGCTGCCGCCATTAGTAAGCGGTGATGCCGCCACGTCCACCTTGTCTTTTTTACATGCCGAAAAAAATACCATCGCACATATAAAAATGTATAATAACCCATGGTTGATTCTTATCATAATAACAGGTTTTAAAATGCTGCATTTAGTAAACGCAAATTTCTGGCTACAAAGGAAGAGGCAACAGCCATTTAACAGAAGTTTTACTTAAAGAAAATATATCCAATTAAGCTTAGCCCTGGCAACCCGGAGATTTCTGCACGCTTATTTTTTTGGAGCCTTTGATTTTTGAATTTTTACATTAAGGAAAAAGCCAATAAAAGAATTAAAAGCTAACCCATAACTGTAAAACTTAAGGGGCAGGGAGGTTCCCTGATCGTAGGTTTGTTAAGCTACAACTAACAGGTATATTTAATTTTTTTGACCATATTAAATGCAGCCTGGCAGGTGAGTGACAAAAAGCTGAGCGAAGCGAAAGCTTTATCCTTGTTCACCCGTTTAACCAGTGTGATCTGTGTGCAATCATAACTTAGTTCGGGGGCGAACCATTTTTATTTTTTTGAATAATGGTTTGTTAATACAGGTTTACATTCATTAAAAACATTCCACTTCCCACGTCCTTTTCCAATCTTCCCCTGCGGGCAAACGTTCTATGCCTTCTTTTTTTTCCAGGTCATGGTTGTGCGTTATATTGTCTGCAATACCGCACCATGGTTCCAGGCACACAAAGGGAGCATCTTTTGCAGCCCATATCCCAAAATAGGGGAAGCCGTTAAAACTAAAATGCATTCCGTGTGAATGATTGTTGCATGCAAGTGTAAGCTGGTTGCTTTGCAGGTTTTTTAAAACAAGGGCATCCTTGTAAAACAAAGCAGCGCTTATTAACAAGCGGTTGTTGCTGGTGGGCAGTGGTTGGGTGCTATTGGTTAATATACCATCCTGCAGGTTCCAGCGTTGCAGGTTTTCTGTTTTATTAAATTTTAAATAATATTCATCGTAGCTGCCATCTTTTGTAAAAGGTACTGCAAATGCAGGATGTGCGCCTACAGAAAACAAGAGATCGCTGTTGCCTGCGTTGATTACTTCGTAAGTGCAGGAAAAACTATTTTCGTGTATGCGGTACCGTAATTTTAAAATAAATTCAAAGGGGTAAACCGCCCTGGTTTCTTCGTCGGCTTTGAGGGTAAACAGTACTTCGGCAGGGCTTATCATTTCACTGCTAAATGTTTTTTCTCTTGCAAAACCATGCCTGGGTAAGGTATAGGTTTTGTTTTGGTAAGTATAGGTATCATCTTTAAGCAGGCCCACGATGGGAAACAATACCGGACTGTATTTGGGCCAGTATTTGGCATCGCCGTTCCACATATGTTCTATGCCTGTGGTCTTGTGCAGCAGGCTTTGCAGCTCGGCTCCCACAGGAGTAATGGCAGCACGCAGGTATTCATTTTCTAAAATGATCATATTGCAAATTAAATATTTTGGTGTTAGTATCGGGATGATATACATCAGGAATAAGGTTATTTTTTGTATCGTAATGCTATAACGTAGACCCAGCAAACGATCGTTTTACATGGTTCTTTTTTTACGCTTTCTGTTTATAATATTCATACGGGCCCGGTAACAGTAGTGCATTACTGCTGCCTTGCTGCTATCTCCAAAAAAATCCCGGCTGCATCAGGCAGCCGGGACCATTCACTAAAAAGGGTACATCAGTTGTTAGGCAATCATTTAGCCAGGCTTGAAGCCATTTGCTGGTTATTCTAAATTGCGCAATACTTTATTGTTTTTGTCGATATAAAATACCTTGCTGTTTTTTATCACCCTTGCTTCTCCGTTTGTAAAACTTACTGTATAATCGTACACCGGGCTAATGGCCCAGTTGCCTTTACGATCAATATAACCCCAAAAACCTTTGGCATTGGAAGCGGGTGCAAATCCTTCAGAAAAATTATGGGCACTGTTAAACTGGAACGGAATCACCATAGTGCCGGATGTGTTGATGTATCCATAAAGACCATTTTTCCCCACGGCTGCCAATCCATCACTAAAGCTGAGGGCGTCTTCATAAACGGCATCTGTAATAGGTTTGCCGGTGCTATCCATAAAAAACCACATAGCTCCTTTTTTGATGGCTACATATCCTTCGTTAAAAGAAAGACCATCATCATACAGGAGTTTTATAACCACTACTCCCTTTTCATTTACATATCCTACCTTATCATCTTTTTTAACTTTAGAAAGGCCACATAAACAATTATCTACATAATCATAATTTTTTTCCCAATCCTGGGAATAGCTTCCCAGTACAGGGAAACAAAGCAGCATTAACAGTAACTTTTTCATGATATTTTATTTATGATGAAAATGAATGGTATAGCTAAAGTAAGCTGTATGATGAAGAAAAACGATGATTTGTGTATGGTAAAGTGATGATTATGGTTAAGGTTTTTTAAGCTGCCATATTGAAAAAAGCAGTACTGTTGCCACTGTTTATCATTATTAGTGGTAACAAAAAAAGGTTGGATAAAAAAGTTGTAAACAACTTGCAGAAATTATTGCAAAATGAAAGTATTGCCAATTTATTATTATGGTAAAATTGGAAATCTTAAAAAATTATTGAGGGCCAATGATTGTAACGGGGTACTTGAACTTTTTCGCCTGATTTTATACAACAATTATCTGACAAAAATCATAACCGCCAATGTAGTTGCTCAGTTTTTGGCAATACATAATCAATAGATTCGTATAAAAATAAATAGTATGGAAAAGCACGATTTAATACATGAGTTTCCGGAATACAGAGAGAAAATACTTAGCCTGGAAAAACAAAGTAACCGCTTTAGAAAACTCTATGATGACTACCATGAAGCCGACCTGCATATTCACCGGATTGAAGAAGGTATTGAACCCACTACCGATGAACACCTGAACGAACTTAGAATGAAAAGGGTGCACCTGAAGGATGATTTGTATAAAATGCTGCTGTAGTGGAGGGGGAGTTTAAAGGGTTTCAGAGGTTTAAAGTTCAAAGTTCAAGAACTCAAAGGGTTTGAGGACTTCGATGTAATCGCCCATTGACCATTGACAGCTTGGCTACCGGCTAATTCAACCACCCCTATATGCCCCAACTCCACAAAATATTGTAGAAAAAAAGTATCACAAAGTATTTGAATTTATTATTATAAACACTTTCATATATATAATAATCAGGGCTATTATCTGGCATGGTTTTAATGCCAATAAAGAAAACAGGGAAGCATGAAAAAACAAACAGCTAAAAATTTATTAGGCGGCAATACTCCAAAATTAAAAATGTTGAGTTTGCCCAAAAAAGCAATTGTAAAAAAAATGAACCGGTATATTTATACCGAACAGGATCTTGGTGATGACATTTTGCACATAGGCATTTCTGCGTCTGTATATGCCAATATGAAATAGCACATATAACCGATTCTCCTTCCCTCTTTTGAATACGTTCATCCTACCCTCCCAAAAAAATTATCTTTAATTAAGGCAGCGATTGGTGGCCCCACCAGATCCACAGGCAGGTAAGCTATGAATTAATAATAAAAATCAATCACTCTCTTCCAGGTGAAAATGCTGATGATGTGCGCCTGCTGCAATGTGCATAGCAAAACCTGCAATGGCCAGGTCTTTTAAAATACTGATAAGTGCCAGTTGCTGCATTTCTTTATCCCCTGCATTCAAGTAGTTGGGCAGGTGGATGGATAAAATAAAAATGATGAGCATTAGTGCCAACAGGTAACCGGTAAATTTTACAAACTGGTTGGTTAAAAAAGAAATTCCCACCAATATGAAAGTGCCGCCTACTAAATAGGCCCACATGATTCCTCCAATAAGCGTGGCTGGTACATAAGCCATCAGATCCCGGGGATACATAAAATGAAAAATTCCAAAAATGATAAGCACTACCGAGAGCATATAAATAGCTATTCGGGAAATGATGTGATAATGTTTCATGGTTTTCAAATTTTGTATAAGGTAAAAAAGATAAGCCATAGAAAATATGATCTTAATCAGTAAAGGGCATCATCTAATCTATTGTAGAACAGGTAAAAAGCAGTAAAATTTTGCATGATGTATTTCATGAAGCAGGCAGCGCAACGCTTGCATTTGTTGTTTATTAGTTTTACTTTAACTGCAAGTTTATATGCTGCAGTAAAATACTGAAGCATACACCAATATTTTTCTACCTGCATTATTTATCAGCAAAACTTTAAAACATGAAAAAAATCATCCTTCCTTTTTTTGCAGTATTGGCAGCTTTATCAGGCTGCAACAACAAAGAAGCCTCTACAACCGGCAGCAGTACCAGCAGTGCCAGCAGTGTAACATTGCCCTACGTAGCAGGTTACACAACCGAATTTACCAATGAAGTATCTGACAGTGATTTATTACTGGTTTTAAACAGCTACAAATACTGGGAAGCGGGCGATATTAAAGCCCTAAGGGCTACCATGGGCGACAGCATGGCGGTGGACGGAGCGGAAGGATTTAAATATAACGGGCTTACAGATTCACTCATGGGAATGTGGCAAAAATCGAGAGACAGTTTAAGTTCTGTAGTTATTAAAATGGACGTATGGTTAAAAAATCATTCTGTAAAAGATAGTGCAGATTATGTGAATGTGTGGTATAAAGAAATAGATACTTATAAAACCGGAAAGGTAGATTCTGCCAACTATTCAGATGTAAACGCTATCAAAAACGGGAAGATCGTTTGGTATTCTTCCTTTAAGCAAAAAATAAAATAAGCCTGCATGTAATAATCAAAGAACCCGCCTGGTTAAAACAGGCGGGCTCTTTGTTATATTTTTTTCTTTCAGAAAATTACTTTTTTATTCTCCCATCCGGTCAATATCATTCTCCAAATCATCCGGCATCTTTTCAAGCTGTGCTTTTACAATCAGGTAACCACCAATAGCACTTATGAGCCCGATTAATACAATGCCTACCATATTACCGGTACCAAAAAACATTACTCCCAATATAAAACCTGTTAACTCTGCACCAAACCATCCTCCGATGGTAATCAGTTTCCACTTGTTGGGGCGCTCACCTTTACGTATGGCCAATTTGCCAATATGTTTGCAAAGGAAGATGAGGGCAATTATTTCGATCATTTTTTAATGTTGGGAGGGTTTGTGTTTAAATCTTTGGATGGTTAAAATCAATATTCATTACACCAAAGCAATATCAAAGTTTACCAACTGCACAAACTCTGCCAGGCGGCCATCTATATCTTCTCTTGTAATTTCCTTGAGGCGCTCGGGACCAAATTTTTCTACACAAAAACTGGCCAGGGCGCTACCAACAATGATGGCTGTTTTCATATTTTCAAAACTGATATCTTTTGTTTTGGCAAGGTATCCTATAAAGCCACCTGCAAAAGTATCGCCTGCACCTGTTGGGTCAAATACTTCTTCCAGCGGAAGGGCTGGTGCAAAAAACACATTGTTTTCATGAAACAACAGGGCACCATGTTCCCCTTTTTTAATAATAAGAAATTCGGGCCCCATGGTTAAAATACTATGAGCTGCTTTTACCAATGATACTTCGCCGCTCAGTTGCCTTGCTTCTGCATCGTTCACCATTAAAACATCTACTTTTTTAAGCACTCCTTTCAAATCATCCAGGGCGATATCCATCCAAAAATTCATAGTGTCCATTACGATCAGTTTGGGACGCACTTTCATTTGATTGATCACACTGAGTTGAATATTTGGGGCCAGGTTACCCAGCATCAAAAATTCTGCTCCCTGGTAACTTTCCGGTACAATGGGATTAAAATCTTCCAGCACATTAAGATCGGTAACAAGGGTATCACGGCTGTTCATATCCAGGTGGTATTTTCCACTCCAGAAAAAAGATTTTTTATCGGCTACTCTTTCCACCCCGTCGGTTTCTACACCCCTGCTTCTTAATTCTTCCATTTCCTCTTCGGGAAAATCATAGCCTATAATTGATATTTGCTGAACGGGTTCTATAAAATTACTGGCAGCATAAGCCACATAGGTAGCAGATCCGCCTACGATTTTATCTATTTTGCCAAAAGGAGTTTCAATGGCATCAAAGGCCATGGTACCAACAGTGATGAGAGACATAGTTTTTAGGTTTTGTGCTGTGATTTTTTTGCGTTGCAAAAGTAGCGCAATATGTTGAATGGGCAAGGGGAACGCAAACCGCTAACAGTTTTGCGATTTCCCGGTAAATCTGCTCAATTAAGAATATTTTATTAGAAAATAAATGAGTTAGCATTGTCACATCAAAATTTACAGGCTATCGAAAAAGTACAGATTAATATTCTAAACAAACGGCAATCGGGGAACGATTGTATTTGTGTAATTTTACAATCATGTTATTACAAATTCACCCGGAGAACCCACAGCCAAGACTGATTAAACAAGTGGCAGAATGCCTGCTGGATGGTGGAATTATAGCTTACCCCACCGATACCGTTTATGGATTGGGCTGCGATATATTTCAACCCAAAGCCATTGAAAAAATTTGCAGGTTAAAAGGAGTAGATCCGGCCAAAGCACAACTATCCTTTATTTGCCGCGACCTGAGCAACCTGAGCGACTATACCAAAAGCATAGACACACCGCTTTACAGGGTACTTAAATATTACCTGCCCGGCCCTTTTACTTTTATTTTGCCGGCCAGTAAGCAGGTGCCCAAAATTTTGCAAAGCAAAAAAAGTACCATTGGCCTGCGTATGCCCGATAACGAAATATGCCGGCATATTATAGATGCCCTTGATCATCCACTACTGAGTACTTCTTTACCCGGCGAAATGGTAGAAGATTATACCGACCCTGAAATTATCCAGGACCAGATTGGGCATATAGTAGATTTTGTGATTGATGGCGGCATTGGCGGTATGGTGCCCAGTACAATTGTAGATTGTACAACTGATGATTGGACGGTGCTGAGACAGGGGTTGGGGGAGTGGAAGGAAGGATGAATGGTTTAAAGGTTTAATGGTTTAAGGGTTTAAGGGAAGTTGAGGTTTGTAAATTAACGCAAATGACCTGATGATAATAGGTGGGCAAGAATTTTGTTTAATTAAAACTACACATTGATGCTATCAATATTTTCTATTTAAAAAATAGCAGCCTGCGCCGGAAGAATATTAAAGCTCATTCGATGGTATCTACACAGGCCGTTTAGTTCAATGGCTTTTCTGTGTGCTGCAGTGCCGTAACCTTTGTTTCTATCCCAGCCATAGTAAGAAAATTCTTTGTGCAATTGCTGCATGTATTCGTCCCGGTAAGTTTTGGCAAGAATGCTGGCGGCAGCAATGGAGGCATAGATACCATCTCCTTTAATGATGCATTGATGATGGATGGATGCATATGTTTTAAACCGATTGCCATCAATTAAAAGTTGTTGCGGCAAAATATTTAATTGTGCAATGGCCAGGTGCATGGCATTAAAAGATGCCTGCAAAATATTTATTATATCAATATCAATATTATTTACAGAAGCTACTGCAAATGCAATGCTTTCTTTTTCTATAATTGGGCGGAGCAGCTCCCTGTTTTTTTCGTTTAGTTGTTTGCTGTCGTTTAATAATGGATGAAAAAAATCTTTAGGTAAAATAACGGCTGCTGCAAAAACGGGGCCTGCATAACAGCCACGCCCGGCTTCATCTACACCTGCTTCTGTTTTGTGTTTATCTAAAAAAGGCTGCAACATATTGAACAAATATCTGCTATTTTTTTAATTAGGCTTTTACATTATTATTTATCCATAACGGGGCGCTAACTTTGCAACTGATATGGAAAATACATTACAGCAAAGCAATAACAGGCAGGTAGCAAACTGGCTATTAATAGGTGTGGGAATGATTATAATACAGGTGATAATTGGTGGCATTACCCGGCTCACAGAATCCGGGCTTTCTATTACAGAATGGGAACCTTTTAAAGGTGCATTGCCCCCTTTAAATGATGCTGCATGGCAGGTTCAATTTGAAAAGTACAGGTCTACAGATCAGTTCAAATATGTGCACCCGCATTTTTCTATGAGCGATTTTAAATTCATTTTTTTCTGGGAATGGTTTCACCGGGTGTGGGCAAGATTGCTGGGTGTGGTTTTTTTAATTGGGTTTGTATATTTTATTGCAAAGAAAAAATTCAGCAGGCAAATGATCACACCCATGATTGTATTGTTTTTGCTCGGGGCTATGCAGGGGCTGGTTGGCTGGTTAATGGTAAAGAGCGGCCTGGTGCCGGAAAAATATTATGTGGGACATGTAGAGCTCACAACACATTTAATGGCGGCCATCGTTTTGCTGGCATATACAGCATGGTTTGCTTTTAGTTTGTTGCCATCTATGGCAGTAAAAGTGGAGCAAAGAAATATCAGCAACTATCTTTATTTTATTTTTATTTTATTGTTTTTTCAATTGGCATATGGAGGTTTTATGGCGGGGCTAAAAGCAGCAGCATCTGCGCCCACCTGGCCATCTATCAATGGAAGTTTTATGCCTTCAGCCATGAATGATCTTTTGCCATGGGCACAGAATTTAGTCAATAATTCAATCATGGTTCATTTTATTCATCGTGGGCTGGGGTATCTTATTTTTACCATGGCGGTCATTTATTTTATTCAGTCAAAAAAAATTATTCATCATACACTCTTTAAAAAATTAAGTAGTGGTTTGTTGTTGTTGTTTTTACTCCAGGTACTGTTGGGCATATTCACCGTGTTGTACGCTACTAATAAAACTGCATTGGTATGGCTGGGTGTGAGCCACCAGTTTGTAGCCATGTTATTGGTATTGTGCATCACTGCTTTGTTGTTTCTTGTAAAGAAACCTGCAAAGCCATCGGTTTAAATTGGACTTACATACTATTTTGTAGTATTTTTAGTTTACAGCTATACATGAAAGCAAAACTGAAAAATATCTACTACTTTTTTCCGGTACAACTATTCTTGCTTCACTTTAGAAAGTACCAGGTATTGCTGCTTTTCTGGTATATACTGGGCAGTACCATCAACAGTAGTTTTTTAAAAAATTTTGGTGCCGATGCCTTATTTTTTGCTCCGGAGTATCTTGGTTCTGTAAACCTGCTGGGCGCATTTATTACCGGAATAGCCTGGGGGGTATTTGTGATGAGCTGGAATATTACTACGTTTATCCTTCACAGTAAGCGGTTTAAATTTCTGGCCACTACTACCAATCCTTTTTTAAAATATTGTATCAACAACAGTATCCTGCCATTGCTGTTCCTGCTTTTTTATATGATCAGACTTTACCGGTTTAATGATTATAAGGAGCTGATGAATTTTAATGAAATTATGATTACTATTGCTGGCATCCTGATGGGTTTTATTTTTTTGGTAGCGGTGTCTTTTGCCTATTTTTTTGGTGCGGGCAAAACGATTAACAGAAGCATGATTGCCATTATAGACAACCCGGAGCTGTTTAGAAAAACATATACCGGCCGTTCTAATCCCGTGGATGAATTTGGATTGAAAATAAATTATTATTTATCTGCATCTATGCGGATTAAGAAAGTGCGTAGTGTGGGGCATTACCGCCAGGATTTTTTGGACACTATTTTTAAGCGTCATCATATTGCAGCAATTATATGTATGCTGCTGGCTTTTATTTTTTTGATATTGGTAGGATTTTTCCTTGAATTTCGTTTTTTCGAAATGCCTGCTGCAGCCAGTATCCTTATCTTTTTTGCAGTGATGATTGCTTTTATTGGTTCCCTCACTTATTTTTTGCAGAGCTGGAGTTTACCGGTGGCTATCCTGCTCACACTGGTTGTAAACATTCTTTATAAAAATGAACTGATAGATCCCCGTAATAAAGCATATGGTTTAAATTATATCAACAAAAGCCAGCGGCCGGCCTATAACAAACAAAGCCTGGAAGTTTTGTGTAATGAAAAACAAATTGCAGCAGATAAATCATCTATGATTAAAGTGCTGGAGAAATGGAAACAAAAACAGCATCAGGAAAAACCCTTGATGATCTTTATTAATGTAAGCGGTGGCGGCCTGCGAAGTGCAGCATTTGTAATGAATACGCTGCAACAACTGGACAGCAGTACCAACGGCCAACTGATGCAACATACTTTTTTAATGAGCGGTGCAAGTGGGGGAATGCTGGCGGCTACCTATTACCGTGAGTTGTACCGGTATAAACTAAAAGATGCAGGCGTGCAGCTTTATAATAAAAAATACTGTGATTATATTTCCGGCGATTTGCTCAATCCTGTTTTTACCTCCATGATGGCAAGGGATATTTTTGCACCCATGCAAAAATTTTCTGTAGGCGATAACCGTTATATTAAAGACAGGGGTTATGCTTTTGAAAAAAAATTAAGTGATAATACCCGGGGCTTATTGAATATCCAGTTAAAAGATATTGCCGAAGATGAAAAGCAGGCCAAAGTGCCTATGATTATTTTTAACTCTGTAATTAAAAGTGATGGAAGAAAACTACTCATAAGTACACAGCCACTTAGTTTTATGATGAAGCCCCGTTTTTTTCATTCCGATACCAGCATGAGTGCAGATGCGGTGGATTTTGCAGCCCTGTTTAAACAGCAGGATCCCATGAACCTGCGGGTGCTAACGGCCATGAGGATGAATGCCACTTTTCCCTATGTGCTGCCAAATGTATGGTTGCCCAGCCAGCCTGTAATAGATGTGATGGATGCAGGGTTGCGGGATAACCTGGGTACAGAAACCAGCCTGCGGTTTATTGATAATTTTAAAGAGTGGATTAAAGAAAATACAGGGGGTGTTATTTTACTGCAGTTACGGGACAGGGTAAACGAAGACTGGCAGTCTAACGGTGAAGTGCAGTCGCTTACAGATATGATTGTAACACCTGCCACCATGCTGCAACATAACTGGTTTAAACTGCAAAATTATTACCAGGCAGATCAGTACAATTATTTTAATAATAACAATGATTCTCTTTTAAAAAAAATCAACATAATTTATAAACCAGCGGTGGTAGAAAAAGGAGCAACACTCAATTTTCATTTATCAGCCAGGGAAAAAAGAGATATCATGCAGGCTTTTTACAGTGAGGTAAATGCGGAAGCTGTGCAAACGATGCAACGGTTGCTAAAGAATTAAGGCTGCAGCAGTTTAAAAGCTTTTTCTGCAATTTCAATATCAAAATAAAAAGTGGTGGCGGCCGGATCGCCATCAATGTGAAGGGGAGCATTTTGCAAATTTTCTATTTGCAGCTTTTTTGTTTGAAAATAAAAGATATCCTTATTGCGGAATTTTTTACGGGTGTTGGTTATTTCTCCCAGGCTTATTTGCCTGAGCAATGAATACAATAGCTTAGCCTTACTCATTTTATTTACAATCACAATATCAAGAAGGCCATCGCTGATACTGGCTTTGGGTGCAATGGTTACGTTGTTGCCAAACTGGTTACTGTTGGCAATACTGATAAAAAAAGCATCTGTTTTTATTTCCAGGTCCTTAATATGAATGACAAAAGAAAATGGCTTTGCCGAAAAATAATTAGACAGGGTAAGCTGCACATATTTGAGCAGGCCCCTTGTTTTTTGCTGCGCAAATTCATGGGCTACTTTTGCATCAAAACCCAGCCCGCAGAGCATACAGCTAAATTGGTTGTTGATATAAAAACCATCTATATAAGCAGCATTGCCTTTTAATATGATATCCATTGCCTTTGATGCATTGGTAGGAATTCCTGCAGTGAGTGCAAGTCCGTTGCCGGAACCCATAGGTATGATACCCACGTTTACCTCCAGATTTTTTAATGCTGCGGTTACCTGGTTTACGGTACCATCGCCACCACAAATAATGATATCCGTAATACCGTCCTGCATTATTTTATCTTCCAGGAAGCTGTAATTGGCATCTGCCCTGGTATGCAGTATTTCGTAAGTAATATTTTCTGCAGTGGTTCTTGCTTCTATTAACTGAAGCAGTGGCTCCTTGTTTTTAGTGCCGGAAATAGGATTTATAAAGTAGATGAATTTGCGGGGCATTTTATTGCATTGTTAAATGGTTGTGTTGTTGAATGGTTAAATTGTTAAATGGTTGCTTTGCTGAATTGTTTGATAGTGGGAAGCTAAATGGGTTTTGCAAAATAATACAGGCAAAAACAATATAACCATTCAGCAATCCAACCATTCATATTTTCTACCACCGCATCAAAGCGCTGGCCCATGTAAACCCGCTGCCAAATGCAGCTATACAAATTAAATCCCCTTTTTGAACTTTGCCGGCTTCCCATGCTTCAGATAAAGCAATGGGAATAGATGCTGCCGTGGTGTTGCCGTATTTTTCAATATTATTAAATACCTGGTCGTCTCTCAACTTTAACTTGTGCTGCACGAATTGTGAAATGCGAAGATTGGCCTGGTGAGGTATCAATAATTTTAAATCGGCAGTGCTGAGATGATTGTGATCCAATGCTTCTACAATTACTTCCGGAAACTTTACAACTGCTTTTTTAAAAACTGCCGGCCCATCCATGTTGGGATAGTTTTGAGCTTTATCAATCATAGCATGGCTCATAAACATTTCGCCAATGGGGGCATCATCAAAATCTGCCACGGGTTCAGTGGTCCAATGGTTGGCATGCGTGCCGGGATTGCACATGGCCAGCATTTCTGCGTTTTCTCCATCGCTGTGCAGGTGTGTACTTAAGATTCCCCTGCCTTCTTCTTTGGTTGGCTGCAACACAGCCGCCGCTGCTCCATCACCAAAAATCACTGAAATATTTCTGCCTCTTGTGCTAAAATCCAAACCGAAAGAATGTTTTTCGCTGGCTACCAGCAAAATATTTTTATACATGCCTGTTTTAATAAACTGGTCGGCTACCGATAAGGCATACACGAAACCACTGCATTGGTTACGAATATCCAATGCACCTACTTCTTTCATCTTCATAGCCCGCTGCAATAATACCCCGCAACCCGGAAAATAATAATCAGGACAAATGGTGGCAAAGATGATAAAGTCTACATCGTCATTGGTAATGCCTGCTCTTTCTATAGCAATTTTTGCAGCTTCCACACCCATAGTGGTAGTGGTTTCTTCTGTTCTGTGTGCATAATGCCTTTCTTTAATGCCGGTACGTTCCTGTATCCATTCGTCGGAGGTTTCCATGTATTGCAACAGGTCGTTATTGGTAACAATTTGTTTGGGTATATAATGGCCAATACCTGCAATGATCGTTTGATTCATATATTTATCATTTATTTTTTTTTGAGCAATCGAATATATAAAAGTAATCTATATTTATGGATGTTGCAGAAAGGCCAGCAGTTCCATTAGCCAGGCTATACCAATATGTATGATAAGCCCTCCCCAAATACTTTTAGTGTTGTAACTGATGATGCCCAGCAGCAGCCCCCCAAAAAAGCTACTGATGGCTTCGGGCATGGGTTTGCCCAAATGAATGCAGCAATAAAAACAAGCGGCAGGAATTACTGCATGCATTCCGCAAATACGGGTAAAGGCAATAATTAAAAATCCACGAAAGAAAAATTCTATACTCAAAAAATCAAATGCATAACAAAGTTCATAGAGCAGCCAATACCCGGATTTATCAGCCAATGTATCGGTCACTACATTCATGCCCCTGGGATATTGTTTTAAAAATGCCGGGTTGTAGCTTGCTAAAACTACCAGGGGAAACATCATTAGCAACAGGATAAAATAGGGCTGAATGTATGTTGTTTTTTTAAAACCAAAAGAGTCCTTCTTCTGCAGATTTTTGTACCACCAAAGCAATCCTGCCGGTATGATTAAAACCAACGCCTTTACTACAAGATTAAATGCAGCTATCCAAAAAACCATTTCCTGTGCCTGCCATTGTTGTTGAATGAGCGGATGATGAAAATTAAAATTTACCCTGAAAGAAAAAAAAGCAGGAGCCAGAATAATCAATACCCAAAGCCATTTTAGCTTAAAATAAAAAAGGTTTTTATAAAAAAAATACTGCCCTGCATATGCAGCAGCAAATGGTAAAAAATATAAAAGATAGTGTGCTCCAAATTTTTGGAGCCATGTAGCATGCATTGTGCCGGGTAAAGGAATATGCTGATAGTTTACATAGATAATGCCAGCAAGCATCAGTATTATCGCAAAAAAATACCCGGGTTTAAAGTACGCCTGATAGTAAAGCTGAATGTATTTAACAATGCCGGCAAATCCTTTAAACATTATTAAAAATAAGTTTTTTACTTATTCAACTGTAGTATTCAGCGTTTCCCATAATAAATCTTTTAGCTGCAGCAATCCCTGTCCTGTAATGGAAGAAATAAAAACATGTGGAATATTTTTAGGAAGCTCTTTTTCAATGGCTTCTTTTAATTCATCATCCAGCATATCAGATTTACTGATGGCTATTACAAAATCCTTTTGAAGCATTTCAGGATTGTATTGCTCCAGTTCGTTTCGCAGAATATCAAATTCATTTTTATGGTCCTTGCTATCGGCAGGGATAAGAAAAAGTAAAATAGAATTTCTTTCAATATGCCTGAGAAAGCGGTGCCCCAGGCCTTTGCCTTCCGAAGCGCCTTCGATAATTCCGGGCAGATCGGCAATGCAAAAACTCTTTTCATCCCTGTATTCTACAATACCCAATTGTGGGGTAAGGGTAGTAAATGCATAATCTGCAATTTTAGGTTTGGCGGCAGTAATGCGGCTTAGTAAAGTAGATTTTCCTGCATTGGGAAATCCAACCAATCCTACGTCGGCCAACACTTTTAATTCCAGTACTTTAAAGCCTTCTATGCCATCTTCTCCGGGTTGGGCATATTCCGGAGCCTGGTTGGTAGATGTTTTAAAATTGCTGTTACCCAGTCCGCCACGGCCACCTTTCACTAAAATCACTTCCTGTCCTTCTTGTAAAATTTCTGCTTCAATTTCGCCGGTTTCTTCATTTTTTGCAATAGTACCCAGGGGCACTTCAATAATGATGTCTTTGCCGGCTTTTCCGCTGGAGTTATTGCCTGCTCCATTTCCGCCATCTTCTGCCAGTACATTTTTATAATAACGAAGATGCAGGAGGGTCCAGAGCTGTGTATTTCCTTTTAATATAATATGTGCGCCACGACCACCATCACCACCATCCGGTCCACCCAGGGCCGTTAATTTATTGCGCATAAAATGTTTACTGCCTGCTCCACCATGTCCACTGCGGCAGAAAATTTTAATCTGGTCTACAAAATTTGATCTTTCCATTGGCGGTAAAGGTCAGAAATATTTATCCATTTTAATGGTAAACATTAAATTGTGCACATGAAACATCTCTTTTTTATCATTTGTATGGCAGCAGTAAGTTGTTGTGGCACTAAAACTCAAACGGCTAATCAAAAACCGGATAAGCCAATTGAACAGACCATACCTGTAGAAGAAAAGAGTGCTTCATGTATCGTAGAACTCATTGCAGTTTTTGAGAAAGAGGAAAAGCAAAATCCCCCGGGAAAAATTTACAGTTATACTTACCGGGGCAAAACAGTGTATTATGTTACCCCACCTTGCTGTGATTTTTTTAGCGATTTGTATAACAGCGATTGTGTATTGATGGGCCATCCTGATGGTGGAATTACAGGAAAAGGAGATGGTAAATTTTCGGATTTTGAAAAAACTAAAAGCAATGAAAAATTAATTTGGGAGGATAAACGTAAATAATCATTATGCTGAAAAAATGGTATTGAGACTAAGTTCTATTTTGCATGTGTTATCCAGTTCAAACATTTCAAGATTTTTTTGTTTGTGAAACTTACTTCATTATTTTGTTTCGTTCCATGTTTTATAGGAAGGGTATAATATGCTGCGATCCACGGGGATTTCCCTTAATGGCTCACACTCTTTCCAACCTTGTTTCATATCTGCTGGTAATTGCTGGTACAAAGCAGTTCCTTCCGTTTTCCATTGTATCATTTCATCACTAACCTGCTTTATAATTTTAGCCGGATTGCCTACCACTACACTTCTGTCAGGTATGATCTCATCTGCTTTTATTAAAGTTAATGCACCCACCACACATTCATCACCCAACTGCACTTTGTCCATGATTACTGCGTTCATACCTACCAGGGAATTTTTGCCAATGGTAGCTCCGTGAATGATGGCACCATGGCCAATATGTGCACCTGCTTTTAATAAAACTGTTACGCCCGGAAACATATGAATGGTGCAGTTTTCCTGCACATTACAGCCGTCTTCAATAATTATTTGCCCCCAGTCGCCACGAAGTGCTGCTCCGGGACCAATGTAACAGTCTTTGCCAATGATCACATTGCCTGTAACGCTTGCCTGCGGATGAATGAAAGAGGATTCGTGAATGACGGGGATAAATTGGTTAAACTGGTAAATCATAACTAAATAAAATGCAGTTAAAGTTAACCATCTTTGTTGTCTTCTGTTATTTTAGGGCCACGCTTTATTCTTTTTATTACCGCAGTAAATGCCCAGATAATGCCGACAAGCCCCAATATTCCTACAATGGCAGCAGCAGCATCTGAACCACTACATGAAAGAGAACATACAAGGGAAGCCAGTAATGTCAATAAGCCCATCATGATTACAATGGCCATGATTATTTTTCCATGATTCCCCTGATCTAAACTGATCATTACTGAGTTTTGCTGCAGCAAATTTTTTAAGTTGTGTATAAAACTCTTTTTTTAATATCTTTTTTTCTTTTCGTGTAAGTGATTCATTTGTTTTTCCTGAAGTCAAAATTTCTTTTGCGGTGGGATTTTTAATGCTGCTGTGTCCGAAGGCATAAGCATTCGGGGATGTGATATCTGCATTGTTAAACATAACTGTAATTACTGCAAATGAACATAGCGGTAAAATAAAATCACATAATTTTTGTTTGAAATAAATCCGCTTTTTAAAAGTTTGGTTATAGTTTCTGTCCGGATAAATAATTATAATAATTATTATTAACAGCAATGAAGCAAAGTATTTGCTGGCAGAATGAGGTTTGCTTTATACAATTCCATGCCTGTATAATAAGCAAGTAAAGCAAGCAATAATTTTATAATTACAATTAAAATCCTGGCAGTTTGAGTATGCGTACTTGCCCAAAAAGAGATTTTTTTCATAATCAATAGTTTTAATAAATTAAATAAGCGAATAGAATAATAAAGTTATTTATAACTAAAGGCAAGCAATAAAAAACTATAAATGTGTTTTATTAGTCCTAAAACAAGTGCCTTTGAACAAAGCTACAATATGATTTTTCTGATTGGTAATAGTAATATGATACAGGCCGGTTGACTTTCCATTATGCAGTTCTTTTGCTTCTGCTGTTAATGTATCGCCAACATGCACCGGTTTAGTAAAATTGATAGCAGTATCCAGGGCAACCGATATCACATTGCGGTTGTTGCAGGCAAAGGCAAAGCAACTATCACTCAGGGAAAAGGCAATGCCACCGTGTACAATGCCAAAGCCGTTGATCATTTCCGGCCGCACTGTCATTTTAATTTTGCTGTAACCTTCTTTTATTTCTAACAGCTCTATGCCGAGCCACTGGCTGAAGAGATCATGCTTCATCATATGCTCTACTACTTTAACTGCCATCAAATTTTTGTCTGTTTCCATTCAACTTAATTTACTTTATAAATTTTATTTTCATTCTCCCTTAAAAACCGGCAACCTCTTTTCTATAAAAGCTTTTACGCCTTCATTATAATCATAAGTATGAGCTGCTTTATATTGCAGTTCATCTTCTTTTTTTAATTGTTGTTGCAGCGAATTATTAAAGGAAGCATTTAATGCAGCTTTTGTGTAGGCCAGTCCTTTTGTAGGCATTTGAGAAAGTGTTGCTGCTATTTTAAAACTTTCATCTGCAAAAGTTTCATCTTCAAAAACTTTATAGATCATTCCCATTTTTTCTGCTTCTGTTGCATTTATTTTATCTCCCAGCATCATCAACGCACTTGCTTTTGCAAAACCAATTAAACGGGGTAATGTGAATGTACCGCCGCTATCCGGTATCAAACCAATTTTACTAAAGGCCTGAATAAAGGAAGCTGAAGCCGTTGCTACCACTATGTCGCAAGCCAGAGCAATATTGGCACCGGCACCTGCCGCCACACCGTTTACAGCACATACCACCGGCTTTTCAATAGTACGTATCCTGGTTATAATTGGATTGTAATGCTCTGCCAGTATTACTTCAAACCCGGGTGGATTTTCACCCACCAGTTCTCCCAGGTCCTGACCGGCACAAAATGCTTTACCATTACCTGTAAGATAAATTGCCCGTATGTTGTTATCTGTTGCGCAATCATCCAGTATTTTTTGCAGTAGCAATGCCATTTGCCGGTTAAAGGAATTGAATTTATCAGGACGGTTAAGGCTGATGTAAGCAACATTATGTTTTATTTCAAATAATATGGAAGACATACTTATCAATTTAATTTTTTTACAATTTAATTTGAATTGTGCAGATTAAAAAAACTGCAAACAAACCAGTGCAACAGATAACGTTCGGGTATTAAATTTTTATTTTATTAATACCCGGCTTCACTAAAAATTTACTTCTTAGCAGTTTCATTTTTATTGTACTGCTGTGCTGCACCCTGATTAAAAAAATTTAAGCTATACGATCTGTAAATGTTATTAGCCAAAGTTAGGGCTAATAAACAGCAGGCAAAGTGATATTAAATGAGATTAAAAGAAATAGAGGATATAGAATTTGAATAATAAGAGGATGTGATGATTAATGACATTTAAAATAATCGAAGGGCTCTTTGCAATCGTTGCATTGATATAATGCTTTGCAGGCAGTGCTGCCAAACTGGCTCAGGAGTTTTGTATTATGAGAATGGCATTGGGGGCATTCAATATTTTGTTCTTTATTGCCTGCAGCGGCTGACCGGTATTGTGGAGGAGCAATACCATATTCCAATAATTTTCTTTTTCCTGCATCGCTCATCCAGTCTGTGGTCCATGCCGGCGAAAGTATAGATGTGATTTTTACATTTTTGTATCCGTGCTCTATCATCTTTAAACGGATGTCCATACTAATAGCATCCATAGCAGGGCAGCCGGAATAGGTGGGCGTAATAATGATTTCCACCCCGTTGTCTTTTACTTTTACATCCCTTACAATACCCAGGTCTACAATAGTTAATACAGGTACTTCCGGATCGCATACAGCTTCCAGTAGTTGCCATATTTTTTTTTCTTCTGTTGATATAATAGTATGGTAGGTTGTGCTCATTTGTTATTAATTACCAGGTAGCTCCCGGATAGGTTCTTTGCAGGTATTGTAAATCTGCCAGTATAAATCCCATATGTTCTGTGTGCACGCCGGTTTTACCACCTGTTTGCATAAAAACGGGATTTTCGTTTCCTGCACCTCCCGGGTAAGAAAGCGTAGCTTCTTCCAACACATGTCTTACTTTTTTCTCCCATTGATCTTTTAATAAATTGAAATCTGTTCCTGTTCCCATTTCGTAATCTGCCGGCATAAACATTTCCCCGGTATAAGCCCAGGTATTTTGTAAAGCCTTTTGCATTCTTTCATGACTTTCTTCTGTACCATCTCCCAATCTTAATACCCACTCGCTGCTCCACTTTACATGATAGGTTGTTTCTTTAATGGATTTTTCTGCAATGGCCGCCAGTTGTGCATCGGAACCTCTTTGCAATTGATCGTATAACCCGTACTGGTATACACTGTAAAAAAACTGCCTCAATATGGTTTGCGCCCAATCGCCATTGGGCAGTTCGGTTATAAGTAAATTTTTAAATTCTCTCTCGGTTCTTAAATAAGCAAGGCTGTCTTCCGTGGCTGCATTGGTCAGTTGATCAGATGATTGGTTGATCAGTTGTGCAGCATATTGATAAAAATTTCTTGCCTGCCCAATAAGATCCAGCGAAATATTGGTGATGGCAATGTCCTGTTCCAATATAGGCCCATGGGCGCACCATTCTCCATTTCGCTGCGCAAGTATCAGGTTGGTATCGGCCAGGTGGAGGGATAAAGAAGCCGCCCCACCCGCTGAAGGAGAAGCCCCCCCACCCCCCAAAGGGGGGATTTGCGAAGACTCTAATTCTTTAAAAGTTTTTATATTATTTGAAGGATTTAAATCTTGCATTATTAAAATATTAAAAATTATTTAAGGCTTCATAAGCCCTCCCTTTGGGAGGGTTTGGGTGGGCCGTTTTACATGTGTTTCACTTCATCCGGTAAATCATAAAACCCGGGATGGCGGTAAATCTTATCCTCGGCGGGTGTATAAAAACTTTCTGCATCATCGGGGTTGCTGGCGTGGATATATTTGCTTTCTACCACCCAAAGACTTACACCTTCCTGCCTCCTTGTATAAACGTCCCTGGCATTTTCAATAGCCATTGCTGCATCTGCTGCATGTAGGCTGCCTGCGTGTTTATGGTCGAGGCCCTGTTTGCTGCGGATGAAAACTTCCCAAAGCGGCCAGGCATCCGGATTGTTCTGAGCAATATCTGCCGTTTTTTTTAAATCGGTACCGCCTGCATTTTCTTCGGGTATATCTCCGTATAAATATTTTCTGATTTTTATATTCATTGTAATAATTGTATTGTTATGGCTGCATCATTTTGATGCCGCAATCTGTGTTTTATTTTATGCTACCCTGCTCAGTTCTTTTGCTTTCTTTTTTGCTGCATAAGCCATGGCAGCTTCTCTTACCCATGCGCCTTCTTCATGAGCTTTGTTTCGGGCAGCCAATCTTTGTTTGTTGCAGGGGCCGTTTCCTTTTACCACAGCCCAAAATTCATCCCAGTTTATTTCCCCAGAATCGTAATGCTTTTTTTCTTCATTCCATTTGAGATCCGGGTCTGGCAGGGTCATACCCAGCAATTTTATTTGCTCTGTAATCATATCTATAAAGTTCTGGCGGAGCTCATCATTGGTTTTGCGTTTTATCTTCCACTTCATGCTTTGATCGCTGTTGGTGCTTTCGCTGTCTTTAGGGCCAAACATCATAAGGCTGGGCCACCACCAGCGGTTGATGGCATCCTGGCACATGGCTTTTTGTTCGTCGGTACCTTTTGATAATACCAGCAGACTTTCAAACCCCTGGCGCTGATGAAAACTTTCTTCTTTGCATATGCGAACCATTGCCCTTGCATAAGGGCCATAACTTGTGCGGCACAACATTACCTGGTTTAAAATGGCGGCGCCATCTACCAGCCAACCTACGGCACCCATATCTGCCCAGGTAAGTGTGGGGTAATTAAAGATGGAAGAGTATTTGGCCTTGCCACTATTGAGGTCATCAATCATTTGCTCCCGGCTGGTACCAAGTGTTTCGGCTGCGGAATACAGGTATAATCCATGCCCGGCTTCATCCTGCACTTTTGCTATCAGGATGGCTTTGCGTTTTAAAGAGGGTGCCCTGCTTATCCAGTTACCTTCCGGCAACATGCCTACAATTTCGCTGTGCGCATGCTGACTTATCTGCCGCACATTGGTTTTGCGATAGGCATCAGGCATCCAGTCCCGTGGTTCAATCTTTACTTCTTTATCAATTTTAGCTTGAAAAAGAGTTTCTAAATTTTGTACACTCATATTGAGATATTAAAAATCAAAACTAATAAAAAACTAATGATTGTTAGTTTTCCGGCTGCTGTTTATTATGATTTTATAGTTAATGTTATTCGGGATAAATATTATCTGCCATTTTACATTTCCTTTTTCTTTTACAAAAGCTACAAAGGGCCTATATTTTTCACTGCTCTTATTGTTTTCAATTTGCGGCGATCCAATGCGTACTGTGGCATTATTGCTACTTATTTTTGCATCATATATATTTAGTACATAAATGCTTTACTGACCCTGATGGCCAAAGCTTTGTAGAAAATTATTGTTGCTTCTATATTTGTTCTGTAGCAATACATTTTTTGGATAATTGATTATTGGTAAGTAACAAATGAAAACGTCATTTGTTTGTTGCAGCAAATTTAATGCTCCTGCAGAGCAAATGTGCTTTAGAGATTAAGATGCGAACTAACTAAATAATCCTATAAAATAAAAATACCCGGCTGTTTTGGCCAGGTATTTTTATAAGCGATAATGTATCAATTATTGTTTGAACCATTTATTCTGGTGTGCCATATTAATAATCTCTGCCCTTGATTGTACGTGGAGCTTTTCGTAGATATTGGCAATGTGCTTACGAACGGTGAGTACGCTTATGCTTAAGATAGACGCAATCTTTTTTGCATCCCAACCATTCACCATATGCTGTAAAATCTCTTCTTCCCTGCTGGTGATCATTTCCGGCAATTGCTGTTTATAATTGTATTCTTCTACAGCCGCCTTTTGAGAAACGCTTAATAATTTTAAAGTTTTTCTTGCAATGGCCGGGCTCATGGGGGCACCTCCATATTCAAGAACAGCTTGAATAGCATCGTCTAAAAAGCTGGCCGGTTCATGTTTTAATAAATAACCGGAGGCTCCGGCACGTATTGCATCAAATATCTTTTCATCATCATCAAAAACAGTGAGCACAATAAAATGTATACCAGGATATAATGCCTTTGCCATACCAATGGTTTGTATTCCATCCAGCCCCGGCATTTGAATGTCCATAAAGATCACCTGTGGAAGTTTTGCCAAAGGCATGCCTTTTAGGGTGGCCAGGCATTCGTTGCCATTGCGGGCAACAAACAACAATTTGTAATTATCTAATTGCTCAAATTTTTGAAGAAAAGTATTCCTGTTGATAGGATTATCTTCTGTAAGTGCAACCGTTATTTTTTCTGTTGAAGGCATGATGCAAAATCTTTAAAAATGATTCATTGGGCAATAATCAATTTGTAGTAGGGCTAATGTTAACTGCTGTGCCACTGATGCCGCTTTGCCAGTTTAAATTCCAATTAAACTCAGCAGCCCTGCTTTTCATATTATATAATCCATAACCCGTGCTATTTATATTATTGGCGTCAAAACCAGTACCATCATCATTTACACTTATCTGCCATTGATTATTGTCAGAAACTTTTATAACAATATTATGGCACTTGCTATGTTTCAAGGCATTGTTAATGGCTTCCTGCATAATTCTCATTAAATGAAAAGCCTGGAGCGCAGGCAGCACATGATCAGTTTTAATGGCCTCCTGCACTTCCATGGCTATATGGGGATAACTTGGTTGCAGGCGTTGTATAAATATTTTTATCCTGTCGCTAATGGTAGTAAGAGAGAGTTCATCTGTTTTTAAAGCCCAAATAGTATCGCCCAATTGTGCTACTATAGCTTTGGAATTATTTCTTAATTCCTGGAATGGAATAAGGTATTTAGTTTCCTGTTGTTGCAAAGCAATTTGATCAAGGTTAAAAACAATGGAAGCTGCATAAGCACCCAGGTTATCGTGCAAGTCGGCAGCAATTCTTTTTCTTTCGTTTTCTTCCGCCGCTTTTACAGCATTGAGAGATGAAACTTTTTCCTGATACAATAATTGTTCTGTTTTTAATTGTTGTTTGCGGCGATAGTTTTTAAATAATAAAAAACTGATTATTGCTGCAAATAAAAGCACGATCAATGCGCCATAAAATAAATAATTCTTTTGCGTAAGATCCAGTTGTTGTTTAATGATAGTGCTTTCTTTTTTCTGCAATTCATATTTTGTTTTTAATTCGGCCATAGCCTGGGCAGAATTAGCTTCATAGAATTTATCCTTTTCTTTGATCAATGATTCAAGCGTAGTGGTATAATTTTTTTGATCACCGATGGATTGATAACAATGGGCCAGTGAATTATAATATTCAATCCTTAACCTGTCATATCTGCCGGAATCGTTTTGGTGAATGGCGCTATCCGCTGCCAGTGCAGCTTTGAGCATGTCAATGGCTTTTTGTGTATTGCCGGTGGTTCGGTATAATTGCGCCAAAGCCAATCCTTCATTGTAGAATAATCTTTTGCCGTTTATCCGTTCACTTATGTCAATAGAATTGAGCAAAATTTTTTCTGCTTCAGTAAATTTTTTCTGTTTCTTGTAGATACTTGATTTTACCCTGAGCGCATTGGAGAGATAAAAAAGATTTTCTGCTTTTTCGCAAAGTGGTATAGCAAGATTTATAAAATATTCTGCAGAGTCTAATTTGTCTATCCAGCGAAAAGCATCTGATAGATTAATGTAAAGTGCTCCTTTTAGGGCGTCGAATTTTGAAGCTGAGGATGTATAGGATAATCCTTTGTAATACCAATTGAAGGCATCCGGCACATCATCCATATTGTAATTTATAACAGCGATGGTATTCATATTTTTTGCCAGTACCATAGAGTCTTTATACTGTTCTGCCTGCGCCACAATACTATATAGCAATTGTAATGCTTCTTTATAATTGGAGGCATCCCCAAAGCAGTCGGCTTTTTGAGCGGATAGTTCAAAATACAAAGGCCGGGTAGCGGAATTTATTACGCTGTTGCTAGATAAAGCTGTTTCAATGAGTGCAGCAGCACTATCAGTATTGTTTGATTGCAGGTATGCATAGGCCATAGCAATAGCAGCTTTGCCTTTTAATATTGCATCTTTTTGCTTGCCTGCTAATGACCTGGCTTGCACTGCGTATTTATATAAACTGTCTTTGTTGAGGCTGGCATGCTGAACGCATAGATTTAAGAGTGCCTCAAGTGTTGCTTCATTGCCAACCGCTGTTGATACCTGCTGTTTTAAATGCTCAATCGTTTTTGTTTGCGCCTGTGAATTGCAAATAATACTCACACAAATAAATAAGAGTAGAAATCTTTTCATAATGCTGGTTTGCAAATGGATGATTAAAAGTAGCTATCCTTTTTTGTATTTGCGTACTGCAAATTATGTATTTGTGCAGGAGGAATAGTATTAATAGATACTACAGGAAGAATTGTAATGAATAAAACCATAACGGGCAAAATGCGCCAATATTGATACAAAAATTGAGTACAGGTATGTATGTGTTACAGCTTTATAATAACGGGCAATTAACACAATCCAGCTTTATTAAACAATAGTTTTTCTTCTTCAAAAAAAAGTAAGGGCCTTGCCAGTGGTGACGGGCCTTTATTTTATATCAAAATCCACTACCACAGTTTCACTGCGGGGATGGCTCTGGCAGGTAAGAATAAATCCCTGATCTACTTCCTCAGGTTCAAGCGCATAATTTACGTCCATGATTACTTCGCCGCTTACCAGTTTTGCCCGGCAGGTACAACAAACGCCGCCTTTGCAGGCATAGGGTAAATCGGCACCCTGCTGTAAAGCAGCATCCAGGATGCTTTGGCCGTTTTGGCCAAGGTCAAAATCAAAGCTGCGCCCATCTAATTTTACGGTAATACTGCTGTGTGGGCCGCTGTCTTTATTAGCGGATGCTTCAACCCTTTCTTTTTTTACATTGTTTTGTCCCGGGGTGGTAAACAGTTCAAAGTGAATTTTATGCCCGTCAATACCCAGGCTTTCTAAAAATTCACTGGCTGAAAAAATCATTTGCTCAGGCCCGCAGAGGTAAATACTATCAAAGGTTTTAAAAGACAGCAAATGCTGCATAGCTGCTAATTTGTCTTTATCTATCCGTCCATAATTAATAGACGAATCTGTTTTTTCCCGGCTTAGGATATTAATGAAATTAAAGCGCTGCATGTATTTATTTTTCAATCCTTCCAGTTCTTCAAAAAAGATGATGGAGCTGCGGCTTTTGTTTCCGTATACCAGGGTGAATTCACTGCCGGGCTGTGTTTGCAGGGTATGCTTGATAATGGAAATTACCGGGGTTATTCCACTGCCTGCTGCAATGGCAAGGTAGCGTCCTGTAGTTGTGTTTTCTATTTTTGCATTAAATTTTCCCACAGGAGGCAGCACTTCCAGCACATCTCCTTTTTGCAATTTTTCATTGGCAAATTGTGAGAATAAACCACCGTCTACTTTTTTGATAGCCACTTTTACTTCTTTTTCGTGTGGAGCCGTGCATATCGAATAGGAGCGCCTTAGTTCCATACCATTAATTGTTGTTTTAATGGTTATGTTCTGGCCTTCTTTAAATGTAAACTCATCATTTAAGGCTTCGGGTATTTCAAAACTAACCGATACACAATCGGCAGTTTCTTTATTGATGTTTTTAATTTTTAGCGGGTGAAAGTGAACTGCCATATTATTTTATTAATCCATTTAGTAAATGATTGACCATGTTGTTTTCCAAAACATCTGCCGGTATCTCTTTTTTGTGGCGCTGCCAAAACTCTAATCCTCTTACTGCCGATAGTATCGTTAAAACCGCCACATGTGGATGAATATCCTTTAATTCTTTATTTTTAATTCCATCTTCTACCAGTTGCATCATTTTAGTTTCATAAAGTTTACGCTGGGTTAAGAAATTGCCCAGGTAAGGTTCATCAAGGTATTTCCATTCATGATTGGAAACATACACTTCATCAAAAGACTGCATCATCATCCAAATATGAAAACGAATGAGTTGTTCTAATTTTTTTACCACAGTAAAATCAGAAAGTGCTACCTCCTGCAACTGAGTGGTAAAAGCACCCGCTACTTTAAAACATATATGCTGCAGTAATTCGCTTTTGCTGCCAATATGATTATACAAACTGGGCGCCTCCACGCCTATACTCAAAGCCAACTCTCTCATAGAAATGGCCTTAAACCCTTTTTTTCTGAATAAAAGGGCAGCCTTCTTAATAATGGCCTCTTTTTTAGAACCATTGCCAGCTACTTTTATTTTTGCCATGAACTACAAAACTAATGGTTATTAGTTTTTTGTAAACAGCTATTATAGTATTTATTCCTAATTTTGAAAGTCGTAAATGTGATCAATATGCAGTTGAATGTTGTAGATAAGGTAGATAGTATAACTCCCGAAGATTTTAAGAAAAATTATTATGATACCAAGAAGCCCCTGATCATTACGGGTCTTGCAAAGGAATGGCCTGCAATGGGCAAATGGGATTGGGATTATTTTATAAATGTTGTAGGCGATAAAGAAGTAGGGGTGTATAATAATATAAAAAGCGACTCTTATACTCCTATAAATACAGCGGATGGTTATATGAAATTTGGTGATTACCTTAAAAAGGTAAAAGCCGGCCCGTTGGATTTAAGAATTTTTCTCTTTAATATATTTCAACATGCGCCCCAGATTATTAAAGATTTTACCTGGCCCGAAGAGCTGATGAGTGGATTTGTGAAAAATTATCCAATGTTATTTGTGGGAGGTCAGGGCAGCATTACCCATATGCATTTTGATATTGACATGAGCCATATACTGCATACACAGTTTATGGGTAAAAAAAGAGTATTACTTTTTCCTCATGAAGAACAGTATAAATTATACCGAAAGCCATGGGAAGTACTAAGCCTGGCCAATTTTGCCCATTATAACGATTCTTTTGATTACGCAAATTTTCCTGCTACCCGTTTGGCAAAGGGGTATGAGGTTATATTAGAACATGGGGATACTCTGTTTATGCCGGCTGGGTATTGGCATCATATGGAGTATATTGAAGCTGGTTTTGCGATGAGTCTTAGAGCAATGCAAAGTAATCTGGGGGGTAAAGTAAATGGTGTTTGGAAATTATTTGGAATGCGATCGATCGATACTCTAATGAAAAAAACCGTTCCCCAGTGGTGGTATAAACGTAAAACAGCCCAATTAATGAGTTATGCCCAAAGAGAATTAAAAAACCATTTATAAAAAAGGGTAAAAAAAATGTTTAGAAATTAAAGAAAAGTACTATTTTTACCGCCTACCGCACCCCGTTAGACTCCTCCAATATTATCTTATTTAAAGCTTCCAGGGTATTTCCCATTCCAATATTCCAATTAGTAATTATAGTATTTAGGGTATTTTATATATACGTCAACTTTTTTCTTGTGGTTTCAGAGGTAAGCAAGGCCGGTGATTTTTATCACTGGCCATTTTTTTGCACTCTCTTTAATCAAGCGAACGATTTATAAAATCTACTAACGGTTTTACTGCTTTAAAAGTTTTTTTCAGATCGCTTATAAAAGTTTTACTCATCAGTTCAGCATCAGAAAATGGTTTGCTGGCAACAAAACTTTTTAATTTTAAGAAATCTATGGCAGGATTTTCCTCCTCATAACCTTTGGGTGGGCGCACAAGGATGTTGGTTTTATCCATTCCCTTTTCGAATTGCTTTTTAAACACACTGTTGTTGATTATCTTTTTCCATTCATCAAAATTGTAGTCTACCTCCTGTCTTATTTTAGAAAGATTTTCTTTCTCGGGCATCCATACACCTGCTGCAGCAAAACTATTTCCCGGCTCTATGTGCATGTAATATCCTGCTCCTGTTCCTTTTTTTCCGGCCCTGTTAAAATAGGCGGCCATATTATTTTTATAAGGACTTTTATTTTTACTAAAACGTACATCCCTGTTTATCCGGAAAATGCAATCTTTGGCTGTAAGGTTTTCTATTTCGGGATCTATTGCTTTAATGGCAGCAATCATCTCTTCTACTGATAAGATGAATGAAGCCCTGGCAGTTTCATACTTTTTTTTATTTGCATCAAACCAAACTTTGTTATTGTTTTTTTGAAGTTCTTTTAAAAAGTCAAGCGTATTTTTTTGAATCATATGATTGGTTGATTAAGTTGGTAAAATTAAAAAAGCCATCCCGTATTTGAGACAGCTTTTTTGATGATGTGGAAAACAGGATCAGATTCGACCCCAGTTCTCCCCGCTTTTAATGCGGTATAAGGTCATTTCACTTACGTCATATTTTTCTGCCATTTGTTTGTAAGTGAGTTTTCTTCTTGGATTATTGATAGCACTTTTAATTGATTTTACCTGTGTGGCACTTAGCTTTAAACCCTTTGTTTTATTGGCCTGGCGTTCTTTATAGGCAATTTTATCAGGACTGTTTTGCTGATGGGCACTTACTTCCTGTGAACTCGCCCATTTTAAATTTTTAAAATCATTGTCTTTTTTGTTATGATTGATATGAATAACAAATTTATGTTTAGGCGATTTTTTTGTACAAAATAAACGGGCTACTTCCCTGTGTATGTAGATGGTGCCATTACCTTCTTCTACATGAAGGTTTAAAGTGCAATAGCCGGATGTAAGTGAACCATTCAGTAATTTACCATCGGCTAAAATATCTTCCGTATAACTTGCAGCACGGCCCTGGTTAGATACTGCATATTTTTTTCTCAGGTCTTTGTAACCTGCAAACTGAATTTGTTTCCATAGTTCTCCCGAATTTTTTTTGATCATGACTTCCGTGTTTAATAGTAAAAAATGGTCAGAAGGTTTTCAAGAGGAGTAAAACCGATGTATGGATGGTGAGGCATAAATATAATAATTAATTTAACTAAGACGCTATCATTTTTAAAAATTCTTCTTCGGTTAATATTTTAATGCCCGGGATTTTCTTTGCCTTCTCCAGTTTACTGCCTGCATCTTCCCCTACAATAAGGTAATTTAATTTGCTGCTTACACCACCTAATATTTTGCCTCCATCTTTTTCTACCATTTCTTCTGCTTCACTTCTTTTCATTTGTGTAAGGGTGCCGGTAAATAAAAACGTTTGTCCGTTAAGGTTGCCCTGTATCAGGGCTGTTTTTTGAGCTTCGGTTCTAACACCTAATTCCTGCAATTGCTGCAGCATTTGAATGTTATCCTCATTTTTAAAGAAAGTAAAAATACTGCCGGCTACTTTTATGCCCACATCATCCAATTCCAGTAATTGTTCGATACTGTAGTTTCCCAATTCAAATATATTACTAACCGATTGCGCCAATGTTTTGGCGGTGGTTTCGCCCACATATCGGATGCCCAACCCAAAAATGAGCCTGTGCAATGGTTGTGACTTACTGGCTTCTATGGCTGTTTGTAAATTTTCTATAGACTTTGCACCAAAGCCCTCCATATTTTTAATCAGATCCCAATCAAGTTTATAAATTCCGGGTACATCTTTTAAAAATCCTTTTTCAAAGAATTTACGCACATTGGCATCGCCAAAACTGCGGATGTCCATGGCATCTTTACTCACAAAATGAATGATGCGTTCTACCACCTGTGCCTTGCAGTTAATGTTTACACAGCGCCACACTGCTTCGCCCTCCGGTTTAAATAATTGGTCTTTACATACCGGGCAGTGGGTAGGAAACTGAATAAATATTTCATCACCGTTTCTTAATTCGGGCAATGATTTTACAATCTGTGGGATAACATCGCCACTTCTTTCTATTAATATTGAGTCGCCAATTCTAAGGTCCTTTTCTTTTATATAATCTTCATTGTGCACAGAGATGCTGGTAACGGTAACACCGCCCACAGATACGGCTGCAATTTTAGCCACCGGTGTAACGGCGCCTGTTCGGCCTACCTGGAATTCTACTGCCAGCAATTTACTGGTAGCCTGTCTTGCTTTAAATTTATAGGCTATCGCCCAGCGTGGATGATGAGAGGTCATCCCCAATTTATCCTGTAATACAAGATCATTTACTTTTACTACCATACCATCTATCTCGTAAGGAAGTTCATCTCTTTTTGCTTCAAAGGATTCTATAAATGATGTGATGCCTGCAATGCCTTTTATCACTTTCATTTCTTTTACCGGGCTCCTAAAACCAAGGTTCCATAACATCAGTAACATGTCGCTATGAGTAACGGGGAACTGGTTTAATTTAACCGGGTTTGTAATTTCCACTACCGGGGATGGTGCAGATGTATAACTAACATGATATAAAAAAGCTTCAAGGTTTCTTTTGCCCACTTCCTTGCTGTCTTTTATGCGAAGGCTTCCTGCTGCTGCATTTCGTGGATTGGCCAGTGGTGGCAATCCTTCTTCTATTAAAGCATTATTGTATTTGGCAAAGTTGTTTTTGTTTAACAATACTTCGCCCCTTATCTCTATTTGTTGAATGCCGTAGCTGCTGAATGCTGCCGAAAGTGGTACTGATTTTATCTGTTTAATATTGGGTGTAATATCATCGCCGGTTTCGCCATCACCACGGGTAATACCTCTTACCAGCAAATCATCTTCATATATAAGTGAAATGCTGGCACCATCAAATTTTGGTTCGGCACAATATTCTACTTCATCCAATCCGCTCAGTTCACGGGCTTTGCGGTCCCAATCCAGCAGGTCTGCAGCATTGTAAGAATTTTCTAAAGACAACATGGGCACCAGGTGCTGCGTTTTAGGGAAATCTTTTATTAATCCGGCACCAACTCTTTGTGTGGGAGAGCTCTTTGTAATGAGTGACGGGTTTTCTTTTTCAGCTTTTTCAAGCAGTTTGTAAATGGTATCATATTCAAAATCGCTTATTAGAGGATCCGTCATCACATAATAACGGTACTCATGATAGCGCAGGGCATTTCTAAGTTCTTCCAGTTCTGCTTCGGTTTTTGGAGTATCCTTCACCGTTAGCCAATGGTTGCTGGCTGCCTGCAATTGTTTTGTTTGATCGGGGCTGTACATAATAATTATCCTTAAAAACAAAAGTAAAAAAATTACAGGAGGGAAGGGGCTAAAATTAAAACCGGTTATGTAAAAAAATTAATTATTCCTGCTAATGCCCCGGCTGCTGCATTACAGGCTAAACAACTATGGATAAGAAAAACTAATTCGGTATCTGATTGGGCAGCGTTTATTTTGAATGAATAACTAATAAATAAATAGGTATCATATTTGTCTGATTGCTTCATACAGGGATGGTTTAATTTAAAAATTTATATATGTATTTACTACAG
>JBBRFX010000013.1:0-40698 GCA_038241275.1 Chitinophagales bacterium | reverse complement strand
GCGCAATGACAAACTGAAAATCCTGCATCAATTACACATCAATTATCTGAAACAATGGAGAAGTATTGAAGATGAAAATAGCAGGGAAAAAGACAAAATATTGACCAGATTACTTGGATTAATAAACTCGTTATCAAGCGGGCTAAAAAGCACTGGATAAGATATATTCTGCTATATGTACAATTTTAAAATATCGTAAAAAACAAACAATTTTAGGATATAGAAATTGCTAATCCAAAATGACCAATAAAAAGCACTTCGCCCAACATTAAGCAATTGCCGAAAGCCCCCCATAAAAAGCCCCACAATTAAAGTATTTGCGGGGTTTTTTAGTTTTGTTTGTTTACCAACGACTGTAAGTTTTTTCACGCTTAGTTTCTTGTATTAATTGCATTCCATTTTAGACAAAAATTATACGCCGTTTTAGCTAATTACATTGTGTGTATATTTGATTGGCGGAGGGAGGTTTTTTCATAAACGCAGTTTATGTGCAACTTTAATATACGACAGATATAATAGTATAATGACAACAACTCACGAACAGACCGCTATAAAAGCTACCTATTTTAGTATCATTGGAAATACGTGTTTGGCAATAATTAAAGGACTTGCAGGTTTTTTTGGAAATTCATATGCATTAATTGCGGACGCAATTGAATCAACTACAGATATATTTTCTTCTTTTTTAGTTTTATTTGGGCTTAAGTATGCTAACAGACCAGCCGACAAAAACCACCCTTATGGACACGGAAGAGCAGAACCCTTAATTACTTTTTTGGTAGTAGGTTTTTTAATTACTTCTGCAACAATTATTGCTTATGAAAGCATCAAAAATATAGGATCTCCTCACGAGTTACCGAAAGTTTGGACTTTACTTGTGCTTGCACCTTTAATTATCTGGAAAGAAATTTCATTTCGTTTGGTAATGAAAAAAGCAAAGGAAACAAATAGTTCTTCTTTAAAAGCCGATGCCTGGCATCACAGAAGCGATGCAATTACTTCTGTTGCGGCTTTTATTGGAATCTCTATTGCTTTGTATTTTGGTAAAGGCTACGAGACAGCGGACGACTGGGCTGCATTATTTGCTTCTGGTTTTATACTTTATAATAGTTATTTAATTTTCAGACCTGCACTTGGGGAAATTATGGACGAACATTTATATGACGGCCTTGTAGAAGATATTAGAAAAATATCTCTTTCAGTAAACGGAATATTAGGAACGGAAAAATGTTTTATCAGAAAAACGGGAATGAAATATCAGGTTGACCTTCACGCCACAGTTGACAAGAATATTTCAGTAAAAGCGGGACACGACCTTGCTCATAAACTCAAAGACACATTGCGAAACGAATTACCACAATTAGGACAGGTTTTAATTCACATTGAACCAAATGATTAGAAGGGCAGCACATAGCATTAAGAACAATAGTTAAAAGTAACGCATAGAAGGTTTTTTTTAAAGAAAACATGGTTCTTTTTCTACATAACATGCCCCGGGGTTTTTAAAAAATTGCTTAATTAATTAAACATTTTGGGGTAAATCATTTACCTTCCTCAGGTAGAAAATATTCTTTTTAAAATGAAGAAAACCTTCAGTAAATCATAACCTACCAAATTCCAATTAACAAATAATACTTTAACCATGACGAAGAGAAACTTTCCCGCAAAAGCAATATTAATTGTTTTGTGTATGGCCATTTTTTGCAGTGCCCGGGCACAACTCAAATTTGATACAGCAGCAAAGATCAAAGCCTTAATAGTACAACTAACATTAGAAGAAAAAGTGAACATGATCCATGCCTCTTCTTCATTTACATCAGGCGGAGTGCCACGCCTGGGAATACCGGAGTTTGTTACTTCTGATGGCCCGCATGGTGTAAGGCCAGAGCATGGACGGGACTGGGAATTGGATAATAAAATATTAGACAGCGGCACTTATTTGCCTACAGGAGTATGCCTGGCAGCTACCTGGAATCTCAAACTTGGTTACGATTTTGGTGCCGTACTGGGCAGTGAAGCAGCATACCGTGGAAAAAATATAATACTTGGCCCGGGTATCAATATCATTCGCAGCCCTTTAAACGGAAGAAATTTTGAATATCAAAGTGAAGATCCTTTCCTGGTTTCTAAAATGGTTGTTGGATATATCAGGGGTGTTCAGGACCAGGGTATATCTGCATGCGTAAAACATTTCTTAGCAAATAACCAGGAGTCTAAACGGACTACCATAAACGTGGAAATGAGCGAAAGGGCTTTGAGAGAAATTTATATGCCGGGCTTTAAGGCGGCAGTGCAGCAAGGAGGAGTAAATACGCTGATGAGTTCCTACAATAAATTTAGAGGACAATGGGTATCGCATAACAATTATTTACTAAACCAGGTTCTGAAAAAAGAATGGGGTTTTAAAGGCTTGGTGATGAGCGATTGGAATGCGGTGCACAGCAGCAGCCAGGCTTTTTGGAACGGGATGGATCTGGAGATGGGAACAGACCTTGGAATGCTCCCCAATCCTGTGTATGGCAAATTCTATTTAGGAGACACCATCGTTAGCCTGATAAAAGCGGGTAAACTTCCAGAATATTTATTAGATGAAAAAGTGCGTAGAATTTTATATGTGATGTTTAAAACCGGTATGATTGACGGACAGCTTAAAAAAGGTAGTTACAATACATTGGCTCATCAGCAAACGGCGGCCAAAGTTGCTGAAGAGGGTATTGTTCTTTTAAAAAATGAGAATAATATTTTACCACTCAACAAAAACAAAATTAAATCTATAGCTGTTATTGGTTACAATGCAGAAAGAAAACAATCTATGGGTGGTGGCAGTTCCCAAGTGAGGGCTTTTTACGAAATAACGCCCTTGAATGGGATTAAAAATATTGGAGGAAAAAAGATAAAAGTTACTTATGCCAAAGGTTACAATGTTGTTAGAAATGGTTCATACGATCAGCAATTAATTAATGAAGCTGTGGCTGCTGCAAAAAAAGCGGATGTAGTTGTTTTTGTTGGAGGAAGTACGCATGGATATAATTACGATGTATGGTCTGATAATGCTTACGATGCAGAAGATATAGACAAACCCGATATGGATATGCCATTTGGACAAAATGAATTACTGGCAGCAGTTTTAAAAGCTAATCCTAAAACAGTGGTTGTACTTATGGGTGGTGGAGCAATTGATATGAATAGCTGGCTATCCCAAACACCTGCTGTATTACAGTCATGGTATCCGGGTCTTGAAGGAGGCAATGCATTGGCTAAAATTCTTTTTGGAGATATTAACCCCTCCGGAAAACTGCCCATGACCTTTCCTAAGAAATTAGCAGATAATCCATCATATGTACTGGGCGAGTATCCAGGCGATACAACAAACGGCCTTATTGTTCATTACTATGATGATATATACGTAGGCTATCGCTATTTTGATACTTATAAAATAACGCCCCAATTTGCTTTTGGGCACGGGCTTTCCTATTCTAATTATGAATACAGCAATTTAAAATTAAGCGCCAATACTACAACAGCTACTGCAACATTTACAGTAAAAAACACAGGCAAATATGATGGTGCAGAAATTGCCCAGTTATATGTGCATCAACAAAAATCAATGTTGCCCAGGCCGGAAAAAGAACTAAAAGGTTTTGAAAAAATACAACTGGCTGCCGGCGAACAAAAAACCATTACCATTGCTTTAGATGAAGATGCCTTTAAATATTTTAATGATGCACAAAACAATTGGGTGATGGACGGAGGATCTTTTGATATTTTAGTTGGAACCGCTTCGGATAAAATTAAATTAAAAGGAACGATCCGTTTATAAGCAGAACATAACATTCCATAACCAAAAAATATTTACATAAAAGAAAGCCGCAGCACAAATTATGAATTTGATAAATAGGATTTCCATTACAATGATGGTTGTGTTTTTCAGTTTCGCTGCAGCTTATTGCCAGGATACAACAAAAGCCACACAGCCATTTCTTACGATGTCTGCAGTCCAACAGCGGCAAGAGCTTTTGCTTAAAAGATTATCCGATTATAGCTATATCACTGGCCGGGACTTTGGAAAATTCAGCGTTACTAATAAAGACGGAAGTGTTTTTCTTAACAACGAAAGCCTTATGGGGAAAGTAGTTTTTGTAAACTTTTGGTTTGATGGCTGTTCACCTTGCCACAATTTATTTCAACCATTGAACAGGCTGGCTGAACATTATAAAAATAACCCCGGCTTTAAACTGGTTAGTTTTTCTTTTGATGATACAGCAATGATTCGAAAAAATGTCAAAAAATATCAATTGATGTACCCGGTATTTCATTTGTCAGAAACTTTGTGCCATTCACTTATGACAGACAAAGGATTTCCTTCAAATCTTTTATTAGATAAAACAGGGAAGATAGTAGATGGTTTTGGCGTTACGCCCCTTCTCGGCAATGCACATTTTTTTGAAGACAATATTATACCAAAAATTGATTCATTGTTGAATAATAAGCAGATTCATCATTAGGTCAGGTAATAGCTGATGTTAAACGTAAAATATATTTATTGCGTTTCACTTTTTAATATAAGTTAATATAAATTTTATTTTTCACCCACTTGCGCCATTTTTCACCTAAAGGTTGGCCACTCTGTTTATTCAATCAGGCGTTCTGTTATTGCAGCATGGCTCCACATCAGTAAATAACCAACAAATTATAATCCTCTTACCGTCATCTTTCACAATTTGCAAAGTGGGATGAAAAGGTCTTTTATAATTTAAATTATTTCCGCTGTGAATTTCCCGTATATGTGTACCTGCCACTGCTTGTAAGGGTATTCTTACTAAAATTTTAAAGATAAAATACTGTGCATAAGTTCCTGCCATCTTTTAAAATAAATTTATTATTAGATCGTTAACCTTGTTGAATTACACTGAAACCTACCGCAGTCTTAATCTTTTAGAAAATTTTTATTAACCTATTCCTATGTCGAACCAAAACTGCGTCTATGAAAAAATTTTACATCCCAATTATTTTTTTAGGTTTCCTGTTTATTTTATTACCGCATAAGGTCTTAAGCCAATGTAATTCGCTTGCCGCCACCAGTGTTGGCTACGAAAGCCGTTGTGCTGCTACGGGTTCTATAAAAATTAATGCCTCCGGCGGCTCTGGTTCTTACAAATACCGTGTAATGGGCCCGGTAAATACCAATTATACCAGCACCGATTCTATCACTGGCTTAGCAGCAGGTACGTACACAGTGCAGGTAAACGATATCATCAGCAACTGTACTTTTACCATTAATAATGTGGTAGTAAATGGAACCTACCAGGATCCCCGATTTACGCTTAACAATGTAGATGTGAGCTGTAATAACGGCATCAATGGCAGCATATCTTTATCAAACCAGGCTTTTGGATTGTCACCATTTACTTATACAATCGTGGCACCCTCGCCAATGGGTGTAGGAACATCCAACTCCACCGGGCTTTTTCCTAATCTTTCTGCCGGAAACTATTTTATTAGACTAACAGATTCCTGCGGAGGTATTCAAACCAGGCAAATCACCATTAATAATTATACATGGAATATTATTGAATACCCGTTTACAAAAATATCCTGCACTGAAGCTACAGGATATATTAAAGTAACAGACAGCCGGGGTAATATCAGCACCGTTAGCGGTATACCTGGTTTTATGTATGGTATTGTAAGATCGCCGGGGGATACCATTTGGTCTTCCAGCCCAAATTTTAATTTTTTGCTAAATGGCAGTAACGGTTTTGAAGTAATTGCAAAGGATACCTGCGGTTTTATTAAAAGTGCACCGGTAAATGTAAGCCTCTATCCACAGGTGGCAACATCAGTGCTCATCAGCAACAAAACCTGCAGTACTTTTTCTGCATCGCTTACCAATATCATGAATTTCTTTAGTGGTCAATTTTGTTTATATGATAGCACAAATACATTGATATCCTGCAACAGCATCGGAAGTTTTGACAATATTCCTTATGGTAATTATTGCATCATGGCGCACGATAGCTGTACAGATACAACTATTACCCGTTGTTTTAATGTTATACCCCCGCCAATTTCTATTGGTACCAATGTACTTATCAGTAATAAAACCTGTAGGGATTTTACGGCCAGCATTACCAACCAAATTGGTTTAACCAATCCTTTGTTTTGTTTATATGACAGTAATAACGTTTTAATTATCTGCAACAGTACCGGTATTTTTGATAACCTGCCTTATGGCAATTATTGTATCAATACAAAAGATGGATGCAGGGATACCAGTATAGTTAAGTGTTTTACAGCAAGAAGGCCCATCCCTTTTATCCCCCCCATTGTTGCAGCTTATGTAAACTGTAACAACTTTGGGATAGTTGTGGGCGGGGACACTTTAAGTAATCCGCAGTACTGCCTGTATGATAGTGCCGGCGTACTCATAATGTGCAACAGTACCGGTATTTTCGATAGCTTGCTGCTGGGCAGTTATTGTGTAAATGTTTACGACTCCTGTTATGATACAACCATCATTCGTTGTTTTACGGTAGGCATGCCGGTAATACAAAATGATCTCATTATCCGGATAAGCCGCAGAGCATGTTCAACATTTTCTTTAACTACTACGGGTGCCAGCCTTACCAATGCATTATATTGTTTATACACAGCATCAGATAGCTTGGTAGACTGCAATACAACGGGTGTTTTTACCAATCTGCCCTATGGAACCTATTGTGTAAAAGCCAAAAATGGCTGCCCCGATACTTTGGTCACCCGGTGTTTTACAGAACTGCAAAATATTCCGTCAGTAAACCCAACGGTAGCCATTTCAAATGCAAATTGTAGATACTTTACTGCAACAATTGATGGCCAAAACAATCTTACTAACCCATCGTTTTGTATTTACGACAATGCAGATAATCTTATCTCCTGCAATTCAACAGGTGTTTTTTCCAACCTGCCTTATGGCAGCTATTGTATTAAAATAAAAAACACCTGTTACGATACTACCATTACCCGGTGTTTTACCCGAATGCCTTTACCCATCACTATTTCGGCAGTGGCCAATAAATCATGCGCATTTGATTATGCAAAGTTTGTTATTACCCTTACAGGTACCACACTTCCAATAAACATAAAAATTTATAAAACCGATGGAAGTATTTTTTTAACAGGAATATTTTCAACCACAACCATTAATATAGATAGTGTACCCGGTGTGGCAGCAGGAACATTTTATAAAATTGTAGCAGAAGACGCCTGTGGCAATAAAGACTCTGCCAATACAGGGGCTATTGTTAGCTACTTTAATTTTAATACAACGGTAACGCCTAAATGCCCCGGATCATCATGGGCCAATGGATCGGGTAATGTTTCTATGACTATCAGTACCAACATGGGATCTCTTACTGTAAGAATCATTAAAAAAGATGGAGTAAGTTACCCCACTCCACTGGTGCCTAATACAGCTTCAGGCGGAGTATATACTTTTACCGACCTTGGTCCGGGAAATTACATCCTGCGATCAAGCGAAAGTACTTGCAACCGTTATGTATACGATACGATTAATGTTTTGCCGTATCAATTCCCTAATCTTGACAGATCCTCTGCATACCAATGTGATGAGGGAGGGTTTAGTGTTAGTGCTATTGCCAACAATGGAGTGGCACCATTTACTTATGAAATCATAGGAAGTGTACCCAGTTTTCCATCTATCATTTCTGCACCACAATCAGGCTCCATTTTTAATATTAATAATGGTACCAATTACTCACTCATTCGTTTAAGGGCGCTGGATGCGTGCGGAAATGCAACATTGGGTGATGCCAGCATTTTACCCTTAACCAGCTATGGTATTACCGCCAGTTTTAATTGCCTGTTTTATCCTGCCACATTAAGTGTAGATACAATTATTAATGCCAATTATGCATGGTATAAAAAAACCAATTTAACGGCCAACGATAGTACAATGGTAGGTTCGGGCCCCGGCTATTATATTCCAAGTGTATTGCCATCAGATACGGGCATATATATTTGTTATATGAACGTAAACCAGGGTTGTATTAAACGAACCTATATTTATCACCTCAACGGGGCATGTTATATTGTATTGCCGGTAAACCTTCAGGAGTTTAAAGGAAAACAGGAAGTACAAAAAAATGTGCTTTACTGGAAAACTACCCAGGAACAAAATCTTGAAAAGTATACGATAGAAAGGCAAACATCCAACTCAACCTTTACAGGTATAGGAAGCGTGGCCGCAAGAGGAAGCAATAGTTTGCAGCAATATGAATTTTTTGACCTGCACCCTGCACCCGGCAATAATTATTACCGTTTAAAAATGCAGGATAAGGATGGTGCTTTTAACTATAGCAATATTGTAGTGCTGCAAAATAAAAAAGCAGGTTTTGATTTTTCTATTTATCCTAACCCGGTAAAAGAAAAACTAACCATTCAATTTAATGATGCAGGCACCCGGCAATACAGTGTAAGTTTATTTAATCTTACCAACCAGTTAATTTTTCAAAAAAGCTTTACGGCCACAGGTAACAGCCTTGTGGAAATAACAAGGCCGCCATCTACACCCGGGGGTATATACCTGCTGCGCATTGTAAATACCAAAACAAAAGAACAGGTTACCCAAAAAATGATATTCTTATAAAAACAAAAGGGTTGCCCACCGGCAGCCTTTTTGTTTAAAAAAATCTTTTTATTCACCAATCATCATCAACAGAACTCCTGCCACAAAAAATGATTTTCTTTGCATGGCAATGGCTTTACACTTTACATCTCTCAACTCTGGCAGCAACGGCAACTGTTATTATATAGCAAACGATACAGAAGCGGTATTGATAGATACCGGTATCTCCTGCAGGGAAACAGAAAAACGCATGCATACCCTAAGCCTGAGTATGCAAAAAGTAAAAGCAATTTTTATTTCTCACGAGCACAGCGATCATATTAAAGGCCTGCAGGTGATTGCTGCCAAGTATAACCTGCCTGTTTTTATTACTCAAAATACGTATAAAAACAGCGGGCTTACATTAGTACCCACAGCTTTGCAATGGCTAAAAGCAAACGAAACAGTACAGGTGGGGAACCTGCACATTACCGCTTTTCCCAAACAACACGATGCCAAAGATCCGCACAGCTTTGTCATTAGTTGTAATGGTATTACGGTAGGCGTTTTTACAGATATAGGTATTGCCTGCCCGCATGTTATACAGCATTTTGGCCGCTGTCATGCTGCATTTCTTGAATCTAATTATGATGAAGACATGCTGGAAAATGGCCGGTACCCTTTTTATTTAAAGAACCGTATTCGTGGCGGGCTGGGCCATTTATCCAACAAACAGGCGCTGGAAATTTTCACCACTCATCGCCCTCCTTTTATGAGCCACCTTTTACTTGCTCATTTATCCAAAGACAACAATGACCCCCAACTGGTGCAACAGCTTTTTGAAAACCAATCTTTGCAAACAAAAATTATTGTGGCATCAAGGTATGAAGCAACCGAAGTTTTTACAATTGAGGAAACAACTCCTATTGTTCAAAGAAAAATAAAAACGGCTCCTGTAGCTGTGCAGATGGGATTGTTTGATTAGAAAAAATTACTACATTTTATGGCTGTTTATTTTTACTTTTAATTACTAAAAATTAAAATATGAAAGTTGCTGTATTAGGAAGTGGCATTGTTGGTCAAACGCTGGCCACTGCATTTTTAAAAGAAGGTTATGAAGTAACCCTTTCCAGCCGCACTATTTCCAAGCCGGAAATGATAGACTGGAAAATAAAAAACCCAACAGGAAATATTGCGATTTTCTCCGATGCTGCTTTATGGGGCGGGTTAATTGTATTGGCTGTAAAAGGCGACAAAGCTGCTGCTGTGCTTGAACTTGCAGGAGTACCTAATTTTTCAGGCAAAATTGTAATAGATGCAACCAATCCCATTGATGACAGCAGGCCACCGGTAAATGGAGTATTGAATTTCTTTACCAGCCTTGAGATTAGTTTGATGGAACATTTACAGGCATTGGCCCCCGATGCTTTTTTTGTAAAAGCATTTAATACTGTGGGTAGCAGCCTGATGTATAAACCATTATTAAGTGCAGTACCAACTATGTTTATTGCCGGTAATGATGATGCAGCAAAACAAACCGTAACTGGTATTCTGTCAGCCTTTGGATGGGAAACAGCCGATATGGGTAAGATTGAAGCAACAAGGATTATTGAACCATTGTGCATTCTTTGGTGCATTCCGGGATTTTTAAATAACCAATGGCATCATGCTTTTAAATTATTGAAAAATTAATTGGTTTTACCCGGCAGCTAAAAAAGTATTGAAATTATTTACAACCAGTAAACCAATTATTAAAATTTTTTCTATATTTACAGTAAGCTTACCCCATAATTCTCCCCCTAAGTATTCAAAGAATTGATTAACAGGTTTCTGCCTTATGTATATTTTTTAGAAAAGGCAGCGTGTTGTTTTTTCGTTTTCATTAAAGAATTTAAATTGCTGACTTTTTATACTTTTTAAATAATTAAAGGCGTTTAATTGTTATACTTATGGGACATAATAAATTAAAGAGAAAAGATTTTCTTAAAAACCTTGTTGGCTTACAATCAAAAGAAGAAGGGTTGTTAATGGAAGAACCATCCGGTGATCCTGACCCGCTGTTTGAAAAATATGCAAGGAAACATTTAGGCAACCGGCAGTATACTGACCGGATAGAAGTACCCGATATCAATGGTTCTGAACTTAACCGTGTTGGAAATATTACCAGTGGGCTTGCGCCTTATACCGGTGCATGGACTGTGTGGCAAGCAACGCATTTATTAAGAAGAGCTGGTTTTGGAGTTAAAAAAACAGACCTTGATGCTATGTTGGCTACCACAATGCCCAATGCAGTTGATTTGCTTTTAAGCATCAGTGCACCTGCAAACCCTTCTGCCACTCCACTTAATTATTACCAGGCTACTTATCCTGATACTGGAGGTATTCTTTTGGGTGAAAGCTGGACCAGCAATAATCTAACTTATGTAGATATAAATGATGGCAATGTAAATAGTAACCGGCAGACGAGTCTTACCAGTTGGAGCTGGGGTTTGTGTTTAAATGAGCAAACTACTATTAGGGAAAAGATGACTCAATTCTGGTATCATTTTTTACCCATTAATTTTGATGATGTAAGAGACCAACGCAATAATTCTGCCACCATGTGCAATGATTATATGAGTTTGCTGCGCAGCAATGCACTGGGTAATTTTAAAACGTTGATAAAAGCGATTGCTACAACACCGGCAATGTTGGTTTACCTGGGCAATCAATTCAGCACAGCTTCTGTTCCCAACGAAAATTTTGCACGGGAGCTTATGGAGTTATTTACGCTGGGTAAAGTGCCTACTCAAAACTATACAGAAAATGATGTGATAGCTGCATCCAAAATTTTCTCAGGATGGAGAGTGGCCAATTTTAATGCAGCCTATCCATTGGTTGGTGCATTTAATTCATCCTTTCATAATCAAACCAATAAAACGTTTTCCGGCAATTTTGCCAATACAACCATTAATAACCAAACAGGCGTAAACGGTGCCAATGAATTTAATATTTTTTTCGACCTTCTTTTTACACAACAACAGGATGCGATAGCAAAATATATTTGCCGCAGGCTCTACCGCTTTTTTGTTTATTATGATATAGATGTAAATATAGAAGCAAACGTAATTGTACCGCTTTCTGCATTGCTGCTGAGCAATAACTGGCAAATTGCTCCGGTGATAAGTACCCTGTTAAAAAGTGAGCATTTTTATGACGTAGCCAACAAGGGTGTAATGATAAAGAGCCCTGTTGATTTTATTGCAGGAACACTGCGCACTTTTAATATTAATACTACGCCTGCTGCAGGTGCAACACAGGTATTCAACCAATATAACATTTGGAATTATTTTCAAAACTATGCCAACGGTAACCTGGAACAGGGAATAGGGCTTGTGCCCAATGTTTCCGGCTGGAAAGCATATTACCAGGAACCCGCTTTTTATCAAAACTGGATTAACTCAAACAGTATTCAGCGCAGGGCAACCTTACTCACCGCTTTTATATCTGGATTTACTACCACAGGTAATTATATAAAATTAGACCCGATTGCTTTTGTACAACAATTTCCCGCTGCCACTATTCAGGATCCGGATCTTTTGATCAATGCAATTATACCTTTTTTCTTTGCAATAGATCTTCCTGCAACTTATAAAGAAGATACAAAAGTGCTGACATTGCTGGGCAACCAGGTAACCAATAATTACTGGACAACGGCCTGGAATACTTACCTGTCATCACCCACAACAGCCAATACAAATATTGTAAAAACCAGGCTCAATTCTTTATTAACCACATTTCTTCAGTTGGCCGAATTTCAATTAATGTAGGCTTAAAAAATATACAGTATGAACCGTAGAAAATTTTTAGGGAACACTGCACTTTTTTCTGTGCCACTGATGATAAAAGGAATGCCTGTTTTTGCAGGAGATGGAGCGTTGCATCCATTTTTGCAGGCGCTTACTGCGCCTACAGCCAACTGTGGAAAAGTATTAGTGGTTATACAAATGAATGGAGGAAACGATGGTTTAAATATGGTAATCCCTCTGGACCGTTACACAGAATTAAACAATGCCCGACCAAATATTTTAATACCTTCCGCCGCAGTATTGTCACTCAATGGAACCACTACCACCGGCCTTCATCCCTCTATGACAGGATTAAGGGATTTATTTAACGAAGGAAAGGTAAACCTGGTACAGGGTGTATCATATCCCAATCCCAATTTCAGCCATTTTCAGGCACAGGATATTTGGTTCACAGCATCCAATACCATTCCTACTCCCGATACAGGATGGCTTGGCCGCCAACTGGATCTTACCTATCCCGGTTTTCCGGATGGATATCCCAATACGCAAAGTCCTGATCCGCTGGCCATACAAATAGGAGGCGCATTGCCACTGGCATTGCAGGGGCCTAATATTGGTATGGGGTATAATGCTCCCAACCCGGCATCGTTGGTAAATGTAGCCACCGCTACACCTGCCCCCGCTCCCGTAAGTGACTATGGAACAGAGCTAACTTTTTTACGCATGATGAAGGATCAAAGTAATGCTTATGCTACCCGCATTACTGCAGCTTATAATGCACAGGCCACCATGTCTGCCATGTATACCGCCGGCAACGTTAATACCTTATCTAATCAACTTAAAATTGTTGCCCGTTTAATTGGTGGTGGCCTTAGTACACCTGTTTATATTGTAAATCATCCCGATAGTTTTGATACCCATGTGAGCCAGGTTGTATTAGGCGATACAGCCACAGGAAACCATGCCAACAGCTTGTCTAAACTTTCGGTGGCTATTGCTGCGTTTCAAAACGACATTACTTTAATGAACAAAGCAGATAAAGTAACCGGTATGACATTTAGTGAGTTTGGCCGCCGTGTAATTAACAATGCCAGCGCTGGTACCGATCATGGTTCCGGCGCACCAGTCATCTTTTTTGGAGCCGGCATAAATGGAGGAGTTACCGGAACTTCTCCAGTATTACCTGCAGTTCCTGTAAGCAATACACAGGTTCCTTTGCAATACGATTTCCGGCAGCTATACGCTACCGTTATGCAACAATGGTTGTGTATGAATGTTACAGAGTCGCAAAACGTTTTAAATGGCACCTATACTACTGTGCCCATCTTTAACACTTCGTTAGTGCCACTGGAAGGAATTGAATTGACTGCTGTATGGGAAAATGATTTTGCAAGACTTGATTTTGAAGTTTTTGCAAATGACCGTTATGATACTTTTGTTATTGAACGATCTGTAGACGCTGTTCACTTTCAACCAATAAATACCGTATCCAATATTACCAATAACCCCGACCAGGCATATGTTTACAAAGACCCGAAAATAAATGCAGCAGCAGTTTTTTACAGGGTAAAAGGAATTTCCAGGCAGGGAGAAATTTCTTACTCATCTATTGTAAAATTAAAAAACAGGAGTCGCCAGGAAATCAGGGTTTACCCCAACCCGGTTACCAACTTTACTATTAATGTAGAGTTTTTATCTGCCATCAATGAAAATGTGTCTATCACTATATTTGGTACCAAAGGCGAAAAACTTTATTACAACCAGGTAAATCCAAGGGGCAACCGTACGATAACTTTTAAAGTGCCCAACCTGTTTAGCATACAAACATTGTATGTTTTAAATATTGCGTTTGATGGAGTTGTAGTGAATGAAAAGATATTGTTTGAGTAAAACCGGATGCTGTGTTTATTTATAAAAAAGTAAAGGCCTCGTTATTAATAGTACTTACTTTTTGATATTTCTTTTTTGTAGGGATAAATACTCAATAACAGCATGCGATTATTTTCAATAGTAAAGAACAGTACATTTTTTTATTAAAGTTAAAAAAATTAAGCCGCTGATTAAAGTCTCGTTGATAATGAAAAAAATATCACTTGTTTAAATAAAAAGGCACAAGTACTATTTCAAATACTTGTGCCATATAATTTATTAAAACAAAGAAATTAAAACTCCCTTCTTCCCACTTTCTTCCTGTCTCCTCCGGCACCGGCATGTTTTGCCTGTGGCTTTCTGTTGCCGGGTTGAGAAGAATGGCCTTGTGAATTTCTCAGTGGTCGTTGTTGACGATTTTGTCCCTGTGGAGGCCTGCTTAAAATTTGTGTAAAAGTGGTATGATAAGGATGGTTATGCTGCAGGGGAATGGCTTTACCAATTAATTTTTGAATATCTCTTAAATCGGCTGTTTCTTCTGCTTCGCAAAAGGTAAATGAAATACCGCTGGCGCCGGCCCTGCCGGTACGGCCAATACGATGCACATAGGTTTCAGGTATTTCGGGTATCTCGTAATTGATCACATGGGTAAGGTCATCAATATCTATCCCACGGGCAGCAATATCGGTAGCCACTAAAATACGGGTAGTGCGGTTCTTAAAATTACTCAATGCACGTTGTCTTGCATTTTGCGATTTATTACCATGAATGGCTTCGGCACTTACCCCTATCTTATGCAAATCTTTTACAACTTTATCTGCACCATGTTTAGTACGGGTAAATACCAATGCAGTTTCAATATCCCTGTCTTTTAAAATATGTTCCAGCAAAGCTCTTTTGTTATCCTTGGTTACATAAAATAACCATTGCTCAATAGTATTGGCAGTAGTAGAAGGTGGTGTAACCGTTACTTTTTCCGGTTCGTGCAAAATGCTGTTGGCCAGTGATTGTATTTCCGGGGGCATGGTAGCAGAAAAAAACAGGGTTTGTCTTTTTGCAGGTATTTTGGTAATGATTCTTTTTACATCATGCACAAAACCCATGTCCAGCATACGGTCTGCTTCATCCAGTACAAAAATTTCTACTTCATTTAATCTTACAAAACCCTGGCTGCAAAGATCCAGCAGGCGGCCGGGTGTGGCTACCAAAATATCTACGCCTCTTTTAAGCGCATCTACCTGTGGGCCCTGGTTTACGCCGCCAAAAAGTACCAGGTTTTTTAAACGCAGGTGTCGGCCATAAGCGTTAAAACTTTCCTGTATTTGTATAGCAAGTTCACGGGTGGGTGTAAGTATCAGTGCCCTGATGGGGCGAACGCCACTGCTTGCCATGGCTTTTGGCTTGGCCAATAACTGCAGCATGGGAATAGCAAATGCGGCAGTTTTGCCTGTGCCGGTTTGTGCACAACCCAGCAAATCTTTTTGTGCCATCACATGTGGTATGGCTGCTTGCTGAATGGGTGTAGGCTTGGTATAGCCTTCTTCGTTAAGCGCATCTAATATGGGCTTAATGATGTTTAAGTCTGTAAATAACAAATTGTATTTTTTAAAAATTTAGTGCGGGAATGAAGTAAAACTTCATCATTAAAAAACGAGTATGCCTGTTAAGCATATAATTCGGAGAATAATACTGGCTGATAATGCCGCGGAATAAATGAACTGGGGCGAAGATAGGGTTTTATGTTGGATGTTGGTTATATGATACCGGATGGTGCATTTCTGATACCGGTTGATTGCTTCCCCGACTTTTAAAATTGGTCATCAATATTTCTTCACCATATTTAGCATCGCCAATGTTTCTCCCACCATTTTTTGATTAAACTCCAATGTGAGCTGTTTATGATTAATAGCATCTACAATGGTACCAATCAGGCAAAGGCCACCGGTAAAAAGATACAAAATGCCCATGCCTATCTGCCCCATTAAAAAACGATGGATACCTGCAAAAAAAACCAAACCCAGCAGGCAACATAATAATATGGTTTGCTCATCTTTTCTTTTGGTGCGGTAAATCATTACAAACTGTTGTATCTGTTCATTGGAAAAACCCCTGGTGTTTGAATCAATCAGGATGAGTTCTTCAGGAGTTGTATCATATAACAAACTCATTAAGGTAGGGTTAATGCCGCTTGTGTTACCTGTTGATTGCATAGTTTTATTTTGAGATGGTTAAGTTAGTGAATCTTGTTTTTAATATGGTGAAAATTCTATACAATAATACAAGGAGTGCAAAAACCCCCAGCGGGTGCGCATGAAATGATTGAGAAAGATCTCCATGAAATAACCATGATATAGAATGACCCAGGCCACAGCCGGGGCAAAACGAGAGCCCTGTCCATTTAAAAAAACAAAGAGAAAAATGAGTGTCTGCTGCAGGGTTCATTAAAGCCAGGTACAATAAACTTAAAATCCAGATGATTACTTCAAAATAAGGAGCAATATATTTTTTTATAAGCTGCACAGGTGATGATCATTATTGTTTTTGCCTGGTAAAATTAAAAAGGATTTCCTTAAAAGTATCGTTTATCCTTCCCGAAATTCCAGCCTGCAAACTGTTGTTACCATTAAGGGTATAAAATATTTGCTGCGGAAAATCGTGCGCTTTATTTTCAAATACATATTTGCCCTCTTTTAAATGGATCAAAATAAAAGATACCGGCTGTTGATTATTTTGATCTGCTACAACAGGTGTAAAAGTGATGATATTATTTCTCAGGCTTAGCTCTGCTGATTCCTGTGGTATGGTATCTGTTCCGTTTATCCTGAAACTTTTACTTACCATAGTTGAGTCATCCTGTATTTTCCAAACTTCAAAAAGGAAACCTTTTGGGGTGGCCATCTTCCAGCTTCCGGCTAATTGATGCAGGGGTTTAAACTGCAGTGCTGTAGCTTGTGCAAACAAAACATTACAACCAAATAAAATCAATGCCAGGAATGAAAGAAAAACATTTTTCATAAACCTTTATTTTACCCTCACCCATAAATGAGCAACACTGTTTTTTCCACTGGCTCTTTCCTCAATTTCAATTTCAGTAATATTTTTTATGATATCCAGCAATTTTTTAAACCCATAATTGCGGGGATCAAAAGAAGGTTCTTTTTTGATGATATGATTGCCAATGGTACTTAAGAAAACCCAGCCATCTTCTTCTGCCAAATCGTTGATGCTGCTGATGATTAATTTTTTAAGTGCAACATTAAAACCGGTTTGCTCAGGTTGTTTTTTACCGGCTTTTTTTTGTGTAGATTTTATGGGCGCTTCTTCTTTTATTTCTTTTTGTAAAATTTCTATAAATATAAATTTGTTGCAGGCGGCAATAAAAGCATAAGGCGTTTTTTTCTCACCAATACCAAATACTTTTTTGCCTGCCTCCCTTAGCCGGGTGGCAAGCCGTGTAAAATCACTGTCGCTGCTGATGATACAAAAACCATCTACCTGGCCCGTATAGAGAATATCCATTGCATCTATGATAAGGGCAGAGTCGGAAGAATTTTTGCCACTGGTATAACTGTATTGTTGCACAGGTGTAATGGCATTTTCCAGTAAAACAGTCTTCCATCCACTAAGGGTGGGTTTGGTCCAGTCTCCGTAAATTCTTTTAAAAGTAGGGGTGCCATATTTGGCTATTTCTTCCAGCATTCCTTTTACATTAGAATAAGGAACATTATCGGCATCTATCAATACTGCCAGTTTTAATTCTTTGTTTGTTTCCATGTTTTTTTTTGAGAATGGTAAGTTACATCAATCATACTTTAAAAACCAGCACAAGGTTTTTTTCATTCCCTGATAAGCGTGTGCTATCAAAAAGTTTTTATTTATCCTGTTGTTGTTTGTTACAAAAACAAGCAGCAGTATTTTTTGATGGGATGTTTTAAAAAAAAATGTTTTGGCTGTTATCCTTTTTCTTGTTTCAATAAAGCATATAATTCCAGGTTAAGAAACCGTCTATTTTTTATTTCGCATTCCTTCATTGTACCCTCATAAATAAAGCCCAGCTTTTTTAAAACTGCAATGCTGCCCGGGTGATCATCCTCTACTTCGGCAGCAATTCGGTGAAGGTTCATTTCATTAAAACCAAAGTCCAGCACTTTGCGCATGGCTTCTGGCACGATACCCTTACCCCGGTACTCAGGAAAAATCCAATAACCGGTTTCCGCTTTTCTGTGTTCTTTTTTCCAGAAGTTGAGGGTGCATACGCCATAAAAAATGCTGTTGTCTAAAGAGCAGATGGCCCAGCACCTTCCCGTATCATTTTTTATCATGTTGGCATACCAATCCATTTGTTCCTGCGTGGCTTCTAAAGTATCAAAAGAAACGCCAAAATGTTTAATCACTTCAGGGTTGGAAAATCCTTTAAATATGATATTGATGTCTTCCTGCAGAATCTCTCTCAGCAAAAGCCTTTCGGTGTGCAATGTTGGAAAAATGTTTGGCATATATTATTTGTTTAACAAAAGATCACTATACGATACTGCAATATAATCGGTTGGTTTTATTTGAAACAAAACAGCATAATAATCACATTGCTGTTGAATTTTTTCAAATCCAAGTTCACCGCTGGCATCAATGGCTTCTACTTCTATAAACTTACCCAAGCCCTCCACTTCATCAAAATGAAACTTTACATTTTCTATAAAATATATGCGGCGCTTTTTATCAACCACTACTTTTATTCCATGCAGTTTTATAAGAATTTCCTTGAGAGCGGTGCCCGGTTCATGTTTGTGCAGCAATACCTGCGATTGTTTGCTGCCGGCATCGTTGGGCCGGTCATACCATATCAGCGCATTTTCAATATTTCCCTCCCGTAGTTTAAGTCTGCCCTGCGATACATTGAAATAAGTATCTACCTGCCGGTCTTCTCCTTTATAAACAGGGTTTAAAGATTTTAATAATTGCTCAGTGTTTTGCGGGTTGTTTACCCGGGCTTTAAATTCTATAATATTGATAGGCATAAATAGTTTTGAATGATGTTGTTTTATTCTGCAATTGTAAACATAAAAAAACTTCCTGCATTACACAGGAAGTTTTTTTTGATATGCAGGGTTATTTATTGAAGGATGATTTTTTCTTTTACCAAAAAATCATTTCCATATATCCTGAGCACATAAACACCTTTTGGTAAAGCAGGAAAATTAACGGGAATAATACCCAACAGCCCCTGCATATTTTTTTGATAAACCAAACTGCCATTGCTGTTGATCAACTGTATATTTTTTGCAGGCTTTTTTAAAACTACCTGTATCGTTCCATTGCTGGTAACAGTAGGATAAATACTTACCGGTTTACTATTATCATTCGACAAACGAATAATTTCTGAATACTGTATAGAACCATCAGCATCTTCTATAGCAAGGCGATAAAAAACAGGTTGAGTTGATTGAATGTTGTGCCGATAATTAAATTGACTGCCAGTGCTGTTGCGGGTGGCTGCTACCTGCCCCACTTTTATAAATTGAATTCCATTGATACTGTATTCAATATGATAACTATTTGTATTGGTTTCTGCAGCAGTTTTCCATGTTAACTGGTTATACCCATTATATGTGCTGGCATTAAATTGGGTAAGCGTTACCGGTACCAACGATGTTACAATTACTTTGTAAAGTGTTCCATTTGATCTTCGGAGGGCATACAAAGTACCATCTGCCCCTTCTCCAAAACCTGAAATATTATTAAGCACATTACTTTGTTGTGTAGTTGTAAAACCCCCAATACCATTGGGTCTTATCAACCAAAGATTGGTAGAAATATAATCAGTTGCTATATAATAACCCTGCAGTGCAGGAAATTCTGTTCCCCTGTACACATACCCACCCGTGATGGAAAAGCCACCCGTTGTACCGTTATGACCATATTCAAATACAGGGCTTACTGTATCGGTTGGGCTGCAGCCACCTCCCGAATAAAGATGCGCACCTTCATAACATCGCCACCCATAATTTACTCCCGATGTGTTTGCTGCCGGTAAAAAATTTACTTCTTCCCATAGGCCCTGTCCCACATCTCCTATCCACATGTCGCCATTGGCTCTGTCAAAACTCCAGCGCCAAGGATTTCTAAGACCGATGGCATAAATCTCATCGAGGATACCATCGCCGGAAGCCAGGAAAGGATTATCGGGTGGAATATCATAAAACGGTGCAGATGTTGCAAAACTGCTTACGTTTAAACGCAACATTTTTCCTAACAGCGAATTTCCATTTTGTGCATTGTTAAAAGGATCACCACCACTGCCACCATCACCCGTGCCAATATAAAGCATTCCATCTGTGCCAAAATTTAATTTACCACCATTGTGATTGGTATAGTAAGGACTGCCGGGCTTGGGTACACTCAGCAATACCTGTGCACTTGCCACATCGGCAATATCAGGATTGCTGATATTGCGTTGATACCTGGCCAGCGTAATATTACCGGCTGCATTGGTGTACCATATAAAAAAATAACGGTTGGTATTATAGGAAGGATGAAAAGCTACACTAAGCAAACCCTGCTCTCCTCCCGCCGGATTGGTTAGCACGCTGCCAATATTGATAAAATCACTAAGGCTGGTACCATTCCAGATACGTATGACACCATTTTGCTGTGCAATAAATAACCGGCTGTCGCCGGGTGCTGTAACTACATCTACCGGGTTATTTAAACCCGATGTAATGGATTGGTATCCGATAACCGGTTGTGCATTTAATGAGTCGGTCCATAAAAAAGAAAGGATTAGCAAAAAGAGCATCTCCGGGAGTAGTAATGATTTTCTCATAAATTATGATTTTGTTTTATAACTACAAATACAATGCCTTAAAGCAGGAAATTGTTCAGATAATCAAATAAGTACCATGCAAAAAAAACCTCCCGAAATTTTCGGGAGGCCTGTTAAATATGCTAAAGCTTTTTAAGCTTATTTATTGAATGCTATTATCTAACCAGTTTTAATTCATTGATGATATTTTTAGCACCACCCAGTTTATCAATGCACCACAGCACATAACGAATATCTACGTTGATGGTTCTGTTCAGGTCTTTATCAAAAGCAATCTTATGGCTCAACGCTTCGTAGTTGCCGTCAAAAGCCAAACCAATCAGGTTGCCGCTTCCATCCATTACCGGGCTGCCACTATTGCCTCCGGTAATATCATTGGTAGTAATAAAACCAATCACAAGATCATTACGGCCTTTATCAATGTACTGGCCAAAATCTTTTTTCTTCAGCATTTCAATTTGATTGGCAGGAAGATCGTATTCATAATCGCCGGCTTTGTATTTTTCTAATATACCCTTGCTGGTAGTAATGTAATCGTATTGCACAGCATCCCGTGGTTTGTAGCTTTTTACACTGCCATAACTCACCCTCATACTAAAGTTAGCATCCGGATACATTTGTTTAACAGCCGCAGGGTTCATTTCCATAATACCTTTCATATAACTACGGCCAAGCTCGTTGTTTTTATTATTAAAATCTGTAAAAAGAGAGGAGTACTTTGTATTGTAACTTTTTACAAAGGAAGCTGCAAAATCAAAAGCAGGATCTCCCTGCAGGGTAACCGCATCGGGGTTGGCAATAAAAGCGGTCCATTTTGCATCATTCAATATCATGGTGTTTGCAAAAACATCTGCTGCCCATTTTTTATAAGTGGCTTCGTCATTCAGTTCACCATAAGTGGCTTTTAATTTTTCGTAAAAACCTATAGGATGCTGGTTTTTATCAATATCATTATAAAAAGCCTGTGCTACTGCCGCCAGAATTTTTACATCACTTGGCTGGTCTTCTCCTTCCAGGAATGCTTTGCGTTGGTTATCGGCAGCATCTGCAGCTTTTTTAACATCTGCAGCAGTGGTGCCTTGCTTAACCATGCTGGCTTCAAGCCCCATTAATGATGATGCAAAAGCAGCAAGTGTAGAACCAAGAATACCTTCTCTTAGGTATTGACGGTGTTTGCTGTAAGGGGTCCAGGCAGCATAAGCTTTTTCATAATCGCTTAAAATATTTTCGTATTCCGGTTTTCCTTTGGCCCATGCTGCAAACTTTTGTTCGTATTGCTGTTTAGCTTCGTAGGTTTTAAACTTAATGAGTTGTTTGGTTTCGCCATCAAAGAATTTCCAATAATTGGCAATGCCTGCATAATTGCTGGCCAGCTTTAGTTTTACTGCCGGATCTTTAATCATTTGAGCATACATGTTTTTTAAACGCATATCTCTTAATGCTACCAGGGCAGGGTTATCCACTTCATTTTTTAGTTTAATACCGTAACTGGTTTCGTAACGGTTGGTACCGCCAGGGTATCCGTAAATCATGGCAAAGTCGCCATCTTTTATACCCTTTAAACTTACCGGTAAAAAATGCTTGGGTTTAAGAGGAACATTTTCTTTGCTGTAATCTGCAGGTTTACCGTCTTTAGCGGCATATACTCTAAAAACAGAAAAGTCGCCGGTGTGCCGTGGCCACTCCCAGTTATCAGTATCGCCACCAAATTTTCCCACACTTTCAGGAGGGGCGCCCACCAGGCGTATATCCCTGTAAGTTTGATATACATACATGATGTATTGATTGTCTTTAAACATGCTGTAAATCCTTCCGGCTTTAGCGTTGTCTGCATCAGCTACTTTATCAGTAATGCTTTTATATATTTCAGGTAGTTTTTTTAAACGGTCGGCCCAGGCCAATCCTTTCAAACCTTCTTCTACTTCTTTAGTTACATCTACAATCTTATCTAAAAACTGAACGGTAAGGCGGGATTGGATTTCCTGGTCTTTATTATAAGCATAAAAACCGTCTCTTAAATAATTGTTTTGCACACTGCTGGCGCTGGCAATGGCGCCGTACCCACAATGGTGATTGGTAAAAATAAGACCCTGGTTACTTACAATTTCGCCTGTGCAACCCCCGCCAAAAATGATAATAGCATCTTTGATAGATGATTTATTAACTGAATACAATTGTTCTTTGGTAAGTTTTAAACCTTTTTTTACCATGTCATTGTACACCTGCTGGCCCAGCAGCATTGGTAACCACATACCTTCATCGGCCCTGGCTTTAAAGAGACTTGTGGCAAGCACAAGCATAATAAATAATTTCTTCATAATTCAATCGATTTTTTGTGGAGACAAACCTACTCATTTTTTGGGGAAGCATAAAAAAGAGCTTACAACAATAAATAATGAAATAGATGCCCGGTTTCTTTCATAAATGAAATATTTTGCAGGCTTAATTAAAGCTGGTTAAAATTTGACACAAACTTATATCATAGCAGGAGCTTGCTTTGCCGGTGGATTCATTCTGGCACTCATCATTTATTTGGTAATATATGCCAGGGTTAAAAAAGAGTTGAGGAGCACCCAGGGTTACCTGGAGAGCGAAAAACTAATGAAGGAAACTTTAAAAAAGGAGAATTTAACCTTGTATAATCTAAGGCAGGCAAATGAAGCAGACCTGATAAAAAAACTTCAGGAAGCACAGGCGCTGAATATTAGGCTGGATGAAGATATCCTGCTACTGCAAAAAAGTAATGAAGAAACAGAGCACCAGTTACAAATAACCCAGCCAGAATTAAATGCCATTAAATTAAAGCTGATTGAAGCGCAAAATACCATTGCCCGATACAAAGGACAATCGGGAAAATAAAAATCATGAACCGGATAAATCCTGATATTGATATTATTGCAGACCTGCTGAAAGCAGTGATTAAGGTAAGGCCGGAAGATGCTTTTTGTATAAGCCTGTTGCATCAATACCAGGAAAGGGGTGGGCTAAGTAAAAAGCAATTGGAAGGATTGCTGGGAAAAGCCAGCAAATTTACCGATGCAGCTCCCGGCAAACTGGCAACATTGGAAGCCATCATTTTAAAAAAACATACCAACTATAAATCAGTTCCTGCTGCTACCCCGCTACTGGAAGAAATGGATGAAACCAGCCCTGCTTTAATTGAAGCTATTTTGCAAAAATATCCCGGCCATAAAAGGGTACTTTTTTTTAAAATGAAAATGGATAACAGGGAAGGATTGGTACAATTGGAAAAAGATGAACTGAATAAGTTTGCTAAACTATTGTTGAAATAAGAAGTAGTAAAACCTTTGCTCTACGCTGTTTTCGTTAATTGATAGCCAATAAATCCTTCTTTTAATTTCTTTAGTAAAACATTAAAACAAAATAATATTGTTGGCATGGTATTGACAACTTATGTTGTAACTAAAAACAACATCATGAAAAAACTATTATTCTTATCTCTTGCAGCCATCATAAGTTTTGGTGCAATGGCTCAGCACGACCACCATAACAATGGAAAAAATAAGAAACAAAAACACGAAAAAAAGCACAATAAAAAAGATCATGATGATGATGATGACCGCAATGGTCAATGGAATAATGAAGATAACCGCAACAGGGATAACAATGACAGATGGGACAACCAGGATAACAGGCGTTTTGATAACAGGGGCAATAACAGCAACAGCGGTAATTTACCTCGCAGGGTAAGTGATGCATTTGCCAGGGATTATCCAAATGCAAGCAATGTAAGCTGGACAAAAGATCGTGGAGTATGGTCGGCAAGATTTAGGCGCAGTGGAATATTTGGCGGTAATACAACCGTAAGTTATAATGCAAATGGCCAAAGGGTAAACAACAATAACCAGGTATATAATAATAATCAACAACGCAACACTGTACCTAACAGGGCTTTTTGATAATAAATAAACACATTACTTAAAGATAAAAGAGGCAGCCTTATTTAGGCAGCCTTATTTAGGCAGCCTCTTTTATTTAATTTAAATGTGCAGCGTACATCCACAGCAGTTTTTCCTGCTGAAATATATAATCAATCATGAGCGCATCGGTTCTCCATTTTCTGCATTTGCAGAAAGATGAAGCGATGTCCATTCGACATCAGGCAGAATTCCAAAAGAATGGATAACAGAAGCCATAGCTATTTTACCATTTCATACATTTTGAACTTCATTAATGTTGGAAAGTTTAGCTAAGGTTTAAAATACTTTCTGCTGCCTCATCTACTTTAACAAGAGCGTCATTATAAAATTCTTCAAACTTTAAATGAAGTTCAAAAATTTTTTCTCCTCTTATTATTCCTGTGAAATCCACATGCATTGATATAAAACAACTGGTAATCTGCCAAAAGGGTATCTATTCTAAACAACTTATTTTTGAACATACCTCCGGATATGCATTATTTGAACCAATAAAAGCATTGATTAAGAGGCAGAAAGTAAGTATAAATATTTCAATAAAAAAGGTCGATTATCAAAAAATAAATGATACTAATCATATTTCATGAAAGTATTATGATGAAATTTTGCATTTCGAAATAAAACAGCAATTTGATTAGTTTACTAAAAAAAAAGTTTTTATGAATCACAAAAGTAAATTTCCATTTTATGAATCTTCTCCCGTAAAATCAGAATTAGAATCCTGGGTAAATGATATAGCCAATCAATGTGGCGCAAAGGATATTCATTGGTGCGATGGCACCAAACAGGAGTACGATAGTCTATGCCAGTTACTTGTAAAAAAAGGCACTTTTATAAAGCTTAGCAATGAAAAAAGGCCCAATAGTTTTGCCTGTTTCTCAGACCCAAGTGATGTGGCAAGAGTTGAAGACAAGACCTTTATAAATAGCAGGAGAAAAGAAGATGCAGGCCCAACCAACAACTGGATGGACCCAATTGCAATGAAGAAAATTTTAAATAAATTAATGGATGAGTCCATGAGCGGAAGAACATTGTATGTGATTCCTTTTTGTATGGGTCCCATAGGATCTCCGTATTCAAGGTATGGTGTTCAATTGACTGACTCTGAGTATGTAGTGGTAAATATGCACATTATGACCCGTATGGGCGAATCCATTTATCCTTACCTTCAAAAAAATGAGTATATAAAATGTATTCATACAGTAGGAGCTCCTTTAAATGAAGGACAGGAAGATTCCAAATGGCCCAATAATCCTACAACAAAATATATTTCCCATTTTCCGGAAGAAAGACTGATTATATCATATGGCAGTGGTTATGGCGGAAACGCATTAATGGGTAAAAAATGTTTTGCACTGCGTATTGCATCTGTTATGGGAAGAGAAGAAGGCTGGCTGGCAGAACATATGCTTATCCTTGGAGTAGAATCGCCCCAAAAAGTAAAAACATACATCGCTGCGGCTTTTCCAAGTGCCTGTGGTAAAACCAATTTTTCTATGATGATTCCTGCAAAGGGACTTGAAGACTGGAAGGTTACAACAGTAGGTGATGATATTGCCTGGGTTCATAAAGGAGAAGATGGAGGTTTATATGCCATTAATCCTGAAGCTGGTTATTTTGGAGTGGCACCGGGAACAAATTATCATACCAATCCTAATGCTATGGAAAGCATTAAGTCTAATACTATTTTTACTAACGTAGCTGTAACACCCGATGGAGATGTTTGGTGGGAAGGAATGACAAAAGAAATTCCGGAAGGATTGATTGACTGGCATGGCAAGCCCTATGATCCAAAAAGTGGATCTCCGGCAGCACATGCCAACAGTAGGTTTACAGCTCCTGCTAATCAAAATCCTGCAATAGACAGCGATTGGGACAATGGCAAAGGCGTGCATATTGCAGCATTTGTTTTTGGAGGAAGAAGAAGTACTGCCGTTCCGCTGGTGTGCCAGTCCTTTAACTGGAACTTTGGTGTATATACTGCCGCTACCATGGGCAGTGAAACAACCGCCGCCGCTTTTGGAGAAGTAGGCAAAATAAGACGTGACCCTTTTGCTATGTTGCCTTTTATGGGATATAACATTGGAGATTATGTAAACCATTGGCTGCAGTTTGGCCGTGATCTGCCAAATGCTCCAAGAATATTTAGTGTAAACTGGTTTAGAAAAGACGAAGAAGGTAAATTCCTATGGCCAGGTTTTGGAGAAAATATGAGGGTGCTTAAATGGATCGTTCAAAGAGTGAATGGTGAATCAAGTGCCGTAGAATCTCCCATTGGATGGATGCCAAGATATGAAGATATGGACTGGACAGGAATTGAAAATTTTGGCAGAGAAGATTTTGCGAAAATTATGACCATTGACAGGGAACCCTGGAAACAGGAACTACTGTCACACGAAGAATTATTCTCAAAATTCTATGACAAGCTGCCAAAAGAATTCTTTTTTATGAGAGAATTGTTATTAAGTTCTTTGTGGCGCTCTCCGGAACATTGGGCATTAGAACCAGAACATGCATAAGGTTTAATAATAAAGAACGGGTAAAAATTACCCGTTCTTTTACGATTGTTTGCCATTTTAAAAACTTATTTTGGCTTAATTTTTTTCAATTAAATTGCTGGTACACATTGTGCAGTTAATAATTATCCATTGCGGGCCATATTTCGGTTGCCTGCTATGTGTTTTAATTGAATTGAAATTAAAACTCATGTCATTTGAATTTTAATTTTTTAATACCACGGAAAAAAATCCGTGGGGGTTAAAAGTTGAAGGATCATGATTTAAATTAGTTATGTATGAATTGGTTTACAGCGTTGTTTACAGAACCTTCAGTAGCACAGGCGGTAATTGTATATTCTTTGGTAATAGCCTTTGGTATAGCCTTTGGAAAAATTAAAATCCTCGGAATTTCTTTTGGCATAACATGGGTACTTTTTATTGGTTTGATTATTTCTTCACTGGGCATTACCATTAATAAGGAAACAGAACATTTTGTAAAAGAATTTGGCTTAATACTTTTTGTATATTCTGTAGGATTACAGGTAGGACCCGGTTTTTTTTCTTCACTTAAAAAAAGTGCATTAGGTAGTAATAGTTTAGCTGCATCTGTTGTTTTGCTGGGTGTAATTATTACCATCATATTTTTCTATACTACCGGAAACCATATCTCCATTATGGCGGGAGTAATGAGTGGAGCCGTTACTAATACGCCTGGTTTGGCTGCTGCACAGGCTGCTGTAAAAGACCTGCATATTACAGGTGTGGATAATTCAATCATTACGCTGGCCTATGCCGTGGCATATCCTTTTGCTGTTGTAGGCATTATTTTATCGCTGGTTTTACTAAAAAAAATACTGGGTATTAATATAGAAAAAGAAAAAGAATTGCACCGAAAATTGGGTTTCGTTCAGTCTAACCGCCCACTTTCTATTCATATCAGGTTAGAGAACAAACAGCTAATCGGGCAATCGGTAAGAAGTATCTTTAATATTTTAAATGAACCGGTTATTATCTCCAGGATGTTTCATAATGGGGCCATCATCACGCCTACACCCGATACCATTTTAATTGAAGGAGATGTAATGCAGTTTGTGGCGTCAAAAAGATTAATGGAAAAAATAAAATTATTGGTGGGCACCGAAAGTGAAATGAATTTGAGAAACGAACCTGCAAGTGATTTAATTTCCCGCCAGATTGTGGTCACAAGAAAAGAAATTACCCACCGTCGCCTCGGAAGCATTCCGGAACTGCATCACGAAAGCTTAACCATTTCCCGCATTAAAAGAGCAGGGATAGAAATGGTGGCTCATGGCAATATATATTTACAGTTAGGCGATACCGTTACCGTGGTGGGAACAGAAGAAGCTGTAAAACAATTTACAGAAGTAGTAGGTAACTCTCTCAAACGACTGGAAGCTCCGGACCTTGGACCCATTTTTATCGGAATTGTTTTAGGCGTTATTTTGGGAAGTATCCCTTTTTATGTTCCCAATGTTCCTATTGCAGTTAAAATCGGAATGGCAGGGGGACCTTTAATTGTAGCACTTTTCCTGAGCCGCTTTGGCAATCATCTTTACCTGAATAATTATACAACCAATAGTGCTAACCTTATTGTAAGAGAAATGGGTATTGCACTTTTCCTGGCCAGCGTAGGTTTAAGCAGCGGGCATAACCTGTATTCTGCCTTTGCCGATGGCAGTGGTTATCGGTGGATGATGATGGGTATTACCATTACCATGGTTCCGTTATTAATTATGGGGATTTTAGCCAGCAAGTTTTTTAGAAAAACTTATTTCGAAATATGCGGACTATTGGCAGGAGCCTGCACGGATCCGCCGGCTTTGGCATTTGCGCTAAAAATGGCCGGCAATGATATTCCATCTTCAACTTATGCAACCGTTTATCCACTTACCATGATACTTAGAATATTGGCAGCACAGTTATTGATTTTGTTTTTTACCAGGTAATCCTGTTCAAGGCAATAAAAAATTAACCATTACCCTTTTATAAAAGTCGAAAACTTTTATAAATAAATAAATAAAATTAAAATGCTTTTTTTTCTGAAAAGTATAAAGTGTATTTGCTGTTTTCTAATCCCCGCCCTCTGGCCAATATTAGCATTTGCACAAAGCCCCGTAAAAGAAATTAACGAACAAAGCCAAAGCTGGATAAGTATAAACAGCAACATCCGCCTGCACAAAAAACTGGGGCTGATCGCAGATCTGCATACAAGGAGAAATCATTTTATGGCAGACCCAGGTTTTTATTTTGCCCGGATTGGAATAAATTATTGGTTAAGGGAAAACATGACAGCCGTAGTGGGTTATGGCCACCTATGGGCTGCACCATCCAGGCCAGGATGGCATCACTTTGCAAACGAACACCGGGTTTATCAGCAAATTCAACTATCCACTAAACTGGGAAAAACAGGAATGCTTAACCGCTTAAGAAATGAGCAGCGCTGGCAGGAAAAAATTGTAAACGACAAGTTTATCCACGAGTATAAATTTACCAACAGAATCCGTTATTTATTAAGTGTAACGATCCCGGTTTTTAAACAACCCAAATATCCTGCATTAGTGATATCCGATGAACTGGCCATTCAGTTTGGAAAAGAAGTCGTTTATAATACATTTGAACAAAACAGGGTTTTTATAGGCATCAAACAACCCGTTAGCAAAACGCTCAGTTTTGATTTTGGCTATATGTTGGTTTCCCAGCAAAAAGCATCGGGTTATCAATATGATAAAAATCATACACTTCGATTATTTTTTTATTACAACGCAGACTGGAGAAAAAAGAGATAAAGCAGTTGCCCTGTTTAAAAACCACTCACCCAAACCCTGCCACAACTTCTACAATCAAAAAATTCATAGCCTGCACATCACTCCTTAATCTGCAATAGAATATAACTCTTGAGAGTTTATTATTTCGTATTTTCATCATATCATTGCAGCGAGCAAAACTTTACTGCAATTACTTTTATTAAAACGATAGCCAGATGAACCCGATAGATAAAACCTACAAAGTAAAAGCCAATGAATTTGATTTTACTTTTTCCAAAGAACAGATTAATGCGGTTGATATTGTAAAAAAAACTCCTAAAGAATTTAATGTAATAAACGAACATCGATCGGTGAATGTAAAACTTTTGGAGGCCGACCTGGATGGCAAAAAGCTAACCCTTGAAGTAGAAGGTGAAAGTTTTACCATTGAAATAAAAGATGAGTTGGACCTGATGCTGGACAAGATGGGATTTGGTGCGGTTTCTAATAAACAAATTAAAGAAATTAAAGCACCCATGCCCGGCCTTGTTCTTGAAATTGCTGTTACCGAAGGGCAGGAAGTTAAAGAAGGTGATAAGATTTTGATTTTAGTAGCAATGAAGATGGAAAACAGTATTCTCATTCATACCAATGCCGTTATTAAAAAAATTGCAGTAACTGCCGGGCAGGTTGTAGACAAAGGACAGTTGCTCGTAGAACTGGATTGAATGTAGGGAAGAAAATCTGCAAAATAAAATCATAAAAAATTATCATGAATAAAATATTAGTAGCCAACCGTGGAGAAATTGCATTAAGGATTATGCGAACGATCCGCAAAATGGGCATACTGTCAGTAGCTGTTTATTCTGATGTGGATAGAAACTCGCCGCATGTATTATTTGCAGATGAAGCTGTTTACCTGGGAGCGGCCCCTTCCAGCGAGTCTTATTTAAATGGAGATAAAATAATTGCTTATTCAAAAGAATTGGGGGTGGATGGTATTCATCCCGGTTATGGATTTTTGAGTGAGAATGCAGATTTTGCTCAAAAAGTAGAAGACGCAGGCATCACATTTATAGGTCCCAGCCCTGCAGCTATGCGCATTATGGGATCGAAGCTGGCAGCAAAAGAATGCGTAAAAAAATACAATATTCCGATGGTGCCGGGAATAGATAAAGCTATTGATGATATTGATCATGCAAAAGAAACTGCCAGGCAAATTGGATATCCAATCCTTATTAAAGCATCTGCAGGCGGTGGCGGAAAAGGAATGCGGGTGGTAGAAAATGAAGCCGATTTTGAGGAACAAATGCATAGAGCCGTTAGTGAAGCCACTGCTTCATTTGGTGATGGATCTGTGTTCATTGAAAAATACGTAAGCTCACCTCGTCATATTGAAGTGCAGGTAGTAGCAGACAAGCATGGAAATATTATCCATGGATTTGAACGTGAATGCAGCATTCAGCGCCGTTATCAGAAAGTAATAGAAGAAACGCCTTCTGCATTTATCACCCCGGAACTGCGGGAACAGATTGGTGATGCTGCCGTAATGGTAGCAAAATCCTGCAACTACACAAGTACAGGAACCGTAGAATTTTTGATGGATGATCAAATGAATTTTTATTTTCTTGAAATGAATACACGGCTGCAGGTAGAACATGCGGTATCTGAAATGATTACAGGGTTAGATTTGGTGGAAGAACAAATTAAAATTGCCCGTGGAGAAAAGCTGAGTTTTTGCCAGGAAGACCTGGTGCTAAACGGGCATGCCATAGAGCTGCGGGTATGTGCCGAAGATCCGTTGAATAATTTTTTACCATCCATTGGCACACTAACCAAATATGAAAAACCCAGTGGAGAGGGTATTAGGGTAGATGATGGATACGAGGAAGGAATGTCTATCTCTATTTATTATGATCCCATGATAGCAAAACTGGTAGTGCATGGTAAAACAAGAACAGAAGCTATTCAAAAAATGGTACAGGCAATAAAAGATTATAAGATAGAAGGCGTAGCCACCACACTTCCGTTTGGCACTTTTGTATTTGAGCATGAAGCTTTTTTCTCCGGTAATTTTGATACCAATTTTGTAAAAAAATATTATACGCCAGCAAAAATTAAAGAAAAACAAAAAGCCAATGCAGCCATTGCAGCCATGGTAGGTTTAAAATACTGGATGGATAAGCAAACAATTACACAACCCGTAGAACATAAAAGCACGAGCTGGAAACGCAGGTTGGCTTAGAAGAAATCAGTACTGATAAAATTACAAATGTAAAAGTTAAAAAACATAAACTGCTAACATCTAAAAGTTATTAAAATACAAATCAATGAAATCAAAAGTTGATATACTAAGAGAAAAACTGGAAGAAGGAAAATTAGGTGGTGGCGAAGACAGGAATAATATACAACATGCAAAAGGAAAGTTAACTGCAAGGGAGCGCATTACTTTATTAATGGATCAGGGATCTTTTGAAGAGATTGGTGCATTGGTGTTGCACCGCACCAAAGATTTTGGTATGGAGGATCAGCTATTTTATGGCGATGGTGTTATCACGGGTTATGGTACAGTTCATGGCCGGCTGGTATATGTGTTTGCACAGGATTTTACAGTATTTGGAGGTGCATTATCTGAAACTCAGGCCGAGAAAATTTGTAAAATAATGGACCTGGCTATGAAGACTGGTGCACCAATGATAGGATTAAATGATTCTGGTGGCGCAAGGATTCAGGAAGGAGTTCGATCACTGGGTGGATATGCAGATATCTTTTATCGCAATGTATGGTCATCAGGGGTTATACCTCAGATATCAGCTATTATGGGGCCATGTGCCGGAGGGGCAGTATACTCGCCTGCAATAACAGATTTTACATTGATGGTAGAAGGCACAAGTTATATGTTTGTTACCGGCCCCAATGTAGTAAAAACGGTAACCAATGAAGAAGTAAGCTTTGAAGAACTCGGTGGTGCATCTACTCATTCTACCAAAAGCGGGGTAACACATTTAACTTCTGCCAATGATATGCTATGTATTGAGCAGATAAAAAAGCTATTGAGTTATATGCCGCAAAACTGCGAAGACATTACGCCAAAAGATCCTTACACATTTATTGATGAAACAAGAGATGTGTTAGAAACCATTCTTCCGCCAAACATCAATCAGCCTTACGATATCCGTGATGTGATTGCCGGTATTTGTGATGAAGACAGCTTCTTTGAAATACATAAAGATTATGCAGAAAATATTGTAGTAGGTTTTGCAAGATTGGCAGGGCGAAGTATTGGTATTGTTGCCAACCAGCCCATGATCCTTGCTGGTGTACTGGATATTGACAGTTCAAAAAAAGGAGCCAGGTTTACCAGGTTCTGCGATTGCTTTAATATACCGTTATTAGTGCTGGTAGATGTGCCGGGGTTTTTGCCGGGTACCGACCAGGAATGGAATGGCATTATTACCAATGGGGCTAAATTATTATATGCATTAAGTGAAGCTACAGTGCCCCGTGTAACGGTGATTACCCGCAAAGCTTATGGAGGTGCGTATGATGTTATGAACTCCAAACATATTGGTGCCGATATGAACTTTGCGTGGCCCACTGCAGAAATTGCAGTGATGGGAGCCAAAGGTGCCAGTGAAATTATTTTTAAAAAAGAAATTTCAGAAGCTGCCGACCCCGCTAAAAAATTATTGGAAAAAGAAGCAGAGTATGCAGAAAAATTTGCAACGCCTTACCTGGCAGCAGAACGGGGATTTATTGATGAAGTGATAGAACCAAAAGATACCAGGAAAAAACTCATTAAATCTTTTGCCATACTGGAAAACAAAGTGGCCAAACGATCAAGAAAAAAACATGGAAATATTCCTTTGTAACAGGATGCCATCAAATTTTTTTCCTAAACGGGCAAAAACCCGGTTAAAAAAATCATTGAAGGAATCTTCTTTCAATAGTTAAAATTACAGCCAGCTAAAACCTTCATTTCTTATAGGTAAATTCCTGGGACGATTACCCGCTGCAGCCAACGCATTGCACAAGGCAGGGGCAACGGTGGATAATCCTACCTCACCAACCCCACCAGGTTCTTCACTACTGTCAATGATATAAATTTCTACAGGCGGCATTTCTTCGTAGGTCAATAATTCATAACTAAAAAAACCATCCTGGTTTACCCGGCTATCCGTAACCGTTATTTCTCCTTTTAAAGCCTGTGTAAGTGCAAAAGCCAATCCGCCCTGCATTTGGTTTAACAAACCATCAGGGTTTATTACCGTGCCACAATCAATGGCTGCCACTACTCTTTTAATACGAAATTTTTTCGGCTCCAGTAATTCAATCTCTATGGCATGAGCAGCATATGATTTTGCAAAAATAAAAGAGTGAGTAGCAAGGCCGATAAAGTGATTGGGTTTTCTGGCTGCTGTCCATCCAATTTTTTGAGCGGCCATTTTTAATACGCCGGCTATTCTTGCCGGCGACTGTGTTAATGAACCTGGTCCCTCGCCTGTTTTAAAGTCGGGCCTGTTTTCAAGTAATGACAAACGAAAATCCAGCGGATCTTTTTTAAGTTTTTCTGCAACCTCGTCTATAAAACATTCTACCGGAAAAGTATTCACACAAATATCTACAGACCTCAACCAGCCACGGTTTATATTAAAATCTACAGGCGTATAACCGGTATATACATTGGGCACATTATAACAAAAACCTGCATTGGCTCCATCCATTTCTTCCGGGTGCTTGGTATTTGGGCCATCCGTCATATAAGCGATTGGCGTACCCAATACATGGTGTTGCCATGCTGCCAAACTGTTGTTTTCTATATTGGCTTTTAGCCGGTGATAGTTGGCGGGCCGGTAAGGTTGAAACTGCACATCATCTGTTCTTTCCCAAACCAACTGTACAGGTTTATCTAATTGCTGTGCAATTTTTACCGCTTCAATTGCAAAATCAAAATGCAGCCTTCGGCCAAAAGCGCCGCCCATCATTGCCAGGTTTACTTTGATATTTTCTTTTTTAATACTACACTCTTTTGATACGGTATTTACTGCCCAGTCGGGCAATTGTAATCCACCCCATAACTCACATTTTTCTCCTGTTACTGAGGCAATAAAATTAACCGGCTCCATAGTAGCATGTGCCAGAAAAGGTTGTGCATAAGTGGCGGTAATTTCATTATTGCCGGCAAACTTTGAAACATCTCCTTTATTAAAAACGTCTATTTGTGGTTTTGTTAATGCCTTTGCTGCAAAGGTTTTAAAAAGGGCTTCGGTACTTTCTTTGTTTTTGTTGCCTTCATCCCAGGTAATATTCAATAACTTTCTTGCTTTTATGGCCGACCATGTATTGATGGCAATAACGGCTACCCCTGCACGCACATGCATGGGGGCACCGGTACCTTTATAAGTGATCACTTTTATTACACCCGGAATTTTTTTTGCAGCAGTATCATCTACCTTAACAAGGGTGCCGCCCAATACCGGGCATCTTTCTACAATAGCATACAGCATTCCGGCTATTTTTAAATCGAGCCCGTATTTGGTTTTACCAGTAAGAATATCATTGAGGTTTGAACGTTTTGCAGGTTTACCAATGATCTTAAAATCTTTTGCACTTTTTAAACTCACCTGTTTGGGAACAGGTAATAAGGCTGCCTTACAAACCAATTCGCCATATTTAATTCTTTGCATTGTAATAGTATTCACCACTTCCCCATTATCAGCGGCACAGGATGTTTCTTTTATTTTCCAAACCTGCGCTGCGGCAGAAATAATCATCGCTTTTGCCACCGCACCGGCATTGCGCAGGGTATCGTACATGCCCAACACACTCTGGCTTCCGCCCGTATCATGTTCTCCTTCTTTTAATGTACCATAAGGAGCTATGGCTGCTTTCACATCTTTAAAATCTACATCCAGCTCTTCTGCCACAATCATGGGAAAGGAGGTATCTACACCCTGACCTGATTCCTGCTTGCCAACAAACACGGTGACTTTGCCATTCTTATCAATTTTTAAATAAGCATTGGGTTGAAAAAATTCACAATCACTTAAAGGAATGGCCAATGCAGATAAACCCGGCAACATAAATCCTATAGCAAGGCTGCCAGTAGAAAAGGAAGTGATTTTTAAAAAATGCCGGCGGTCAATAGTTACTTTTTTCATATGCAGCTTTGTGAAAGATTATTGATTGATTTCTTTTATAGCAATGTGAATGGCTTCTTTGATGCGGTGATAGGTACCGCAGCGGCAAAGATTATTACTCATCACCGAATCTATCAATTCTTCTGAAGGGTTTTTATTTTTTTGGAGCATGGCGGCGGCAGTCATTATTTGCCCGGGCTGGCAATATCCACATTGGGGTACCGAAGCTTTTTGCCATGCTTTTTGAACCGGATGCGAACCATCTTCTGATAAACCCTCAATTGTAATTATTTTTTTATTTACGCAGGAGCCAACCGGTTTTTGACAGGCATACACAGCATTACCATCCATCATTACTGTACATGCGCCACAACTGGCTACCCCACAACCATATTTTGTTCCGGTAAGATCCAGCAGGTCCCGAAGTACCCAAAGCAATGGCATATCTGCATCGGCTTCTACAGTGTATTGTTTATTATTTACATTGAGAGAGAAACTGGCCATACTATTCGTTTAAAATGGAGAGAGAAAAATACGAATAGGAAAATACAATAAATTATTCAAACATGAATTCATAAATATTTATACGAAAAAAATGCCAGGGGAATCAAAAAAAAGGGGGTGCAGTTAAAATGCAGGGGGAATTTGATCTTGAAGTGGCAGGATTTTTTCACGTACACGGGTTACTTTGTCCTTAACAAATTTGGTGATGACAAGCTGAATAAGTGGTGCAGTAATTTTACGAAAAATGCCGGGAGATTTGGAAGCGTATAAGCGCCTGCCAATGATGCCGGCAATGATTCCTGTGATGGTATCTACTGCAAATCCGCTCACAGTGGGCGTTTTGTCAGTAAACCTTTGTAGGGCAGATTTTATTAAATGAGAAGGTGAAAGACTTTCCACCAAATGAACCCAGGAAGTTTTAAAATCCTCCAATTGCAATTTTTCCCGGGCCCTTAAAAGCGCTAAGCGGTCTTCCAGGCTTTTCATATCGGTGACAAAATTTTCCATTATTGTACTGATTTATCAATGATAAGATTGCTGAGAGGACCTGATAATATTTTTTTTCTAAAAAGGTAAAGTATAAAACCGGCCAACACGTAAAATCCACCTACTGCAAAAAATCCATAGCTGATATTTCCCATTAGGGGGCCTATCAAAAATGCCATCCCAATACTGATTACTACCATTACTAATCCTCCAATAAAAACAATCGCCATCATAGTAATTATGCTGGATAATGTAAGAGAAATTTTTTGGGCAGCTCTCAATTTAAAAATCTCTACCTTGGTTTCTGCAATATCTGTAACCTTGGTTACGAGGTCTCCTAATTGGTCAAAAGTAGATTGCATAAAGTGTATTGACTAATTGGCCGGTTTACAAATATTTTATGAAAAAGAATTATCAACTGCTGTTTTTACTTCTCCTTTTAAATTATTCATTTTAGCTTTTGTTTTGAATTCAAAATCTTCAGCTTTACCTTCTGCTTTAGAATAGGTATTTTTTACCTGGTCTATAAAATCAGCAAAAGTATTTTTTACTGAATCAGCAAGGTCGCTTGATTTGTCAGTAATTTTTTTACGGGTATCAGAACCTTTCTCAGGGGCTAAAAGAATTCCTGCAAGTGCTCCTACGGCTGCTCCGGCTACAAAGCCTAATAATGTGTTTTTGTTACTCATGATTTTAAATTTTTATTAATGATTAATGATTGACTGGTTCTTTTTTTAAATTAATGAAAGCTTCAGAAAAATATATGGAACTTTTTTTGAAAGCCTTATGATTATGATAAAACTTTTTAGTTATTACTGCATCATTTATTTTCAAAAAGCATTAAACATTACTTTATATAATTAAAAAAAGAATATTTCATAAAGGGAGGGCATAAAAACGGGCGTACTTAAACAAAACGGCCGTTATAATTTTAACGGGTAAATGATTTTCCAAAAATCAGGGAAACCACGAATAAGATTAAAAAAATTATAAAAAGGATTTTAGCAATGCCTGCTGCACCAGCCGCAATACCACCAAATCCAAATATTGCTGCTATAATTGCAACGATTAAAAAGGTAACTGACCAACGTAACATAATTGTAAAATTTATTGGTTAAAAATTATATTGATTTCTATTTTGGAATATTGAAAATAATGTGCCGTAAATAATTATACCTAAAAAAGTACTGGTTTGAGAAATTTGTGTAGAAGTATTTCACCAGGTGGGGAAGAAATAATCTAAACTATTTTTTATAAAGTTTACCGGAATGTGGAATAAATATTGCAGAATAGTATTTTATAAATTTCATTTATAAAAAATTAACATGAAAGCAAATATTGGAATAACAGCGAAAAATGTAGCGGCACTAACAGAAATGCTTACAGGGGTATTATCAGACGCAATGATACTGTATACTAAAACAAGGAAGTTTCATTGGAACGTTTCGGGCAATAGTTTTATGGAGTTGCACAAATTGTTTGAAGATCAGTATACTAAGCTGGAAACGGCTATTGATGAAATTGCAGAAAGAATTAACAAACTTGGGTCAAAAACGCCTGGAACTATGAAAGAGTTCCTGGACAAAGGAACTTTGAAAGAAGCACCAGGTAATTACCCAGAGCAACTGGATATGATAAAAGAATTACTTAAAGATCATGAATCAGTGATTGTACAATTAAGAAAAAATATTGACGATAGCGAAGATAAATATGGCGATAAAGGAACGGCCGATTTTCTTACAGGTCTTATGCAGGAACATGAAACAATTGCCTGGACACTCAGAAGATATTTCAATTAATAATATTCAGATTACTTGAATCTCAAATCCGGATACCCTTACTTTTTGATTAAGAGTGGGCAGGTAGCAGCTTATCCAAAACCTCAATCAGGTAAAACCACCGATGAGGAAATTTGGGAGAAGGTATTTCAGTAGTTTTATCAGCATATCATTTACTTCAAAAAGGTATATCCTGTATTGCGGTAGATTAAAGAAGTATTGGCTTGGGTAGTACCTGCGCCAGTACTTCTTTGTTATAGTGTGAAATAGATATCACTTTTTATAAACTTGCCGGCAACTGAAGGAAGAGACTAAAATTTTATTCTCCCAAAAAAAGAGATTTCTTAAGGGTTTCCACAGCAAAGTGCCTGGTAAGAGCTTTTTAAAAAATATTTCCTCAAATACCGTTTGTGCCCGAATTTAGCCGGGCAGGCACTTTTGGATCTGTTAAAGACGGGTTACCATTTATTGGGCCCTACAAAAAATTACATAATAGTTTTTTTTGCACTTGGTTTTGCTGGTAATGGAATTACCTTTAGCCTGGTTGCTGCAGAAATGATCAGCGCTGAACTTGCAGGTATAAAAAATGAGGATACAAAGCTGTTTTCATTTGACAGACTTTAACAGAAACGCTTCAAAAATTTAACCATACATCATAAATATAAAAATTTATAGTGCGATCCATTTTACAAAATATACAATACCAAGGCAGAATAAGAATAGGTTATGTCAGTGCTTTTTTTCTGATGCTTCTTTCTTTTTTGCTTTCCATGTATGCCAATAATCGGCTAATAAAAAATGCTGAAAAAGTAGAACACACTAATAGTGTTATTTCTAACCTGGAGGCCATGTTATCTAAAGTAAAAGACGCAGAAACCGGGTTTAGGGGATTTGTTATTTCCAATAACATCCATTTTCTTGATCCATATTTTGGTTCCCGCAAAGCTGCAGATTCTATATACCGGGAAACTGTTACACTAATCTCAGATAATAAAGTGCAGTTAAACCACCTTTATTCCATTAAGCAAAATATGGATTTGAAGTTTAGTCAAATTGAAAATAGATTAAAAGACATACAAAAGAATAATGGCCTTAACCCAACGATAGATATTGTAGCCTTTATTCAATCAAAAGATGTGATGGATATTATCCGAAAAGAAGTGTTGGAAATGCAGGTAATAGAAAAAAAGCTGCTTCTTGAACGGAATATTAAACTTAGTAAAACCAGCGATGCTGTAAGCAGTATTGTGATTGCTTCTATAATCCTTTCATTTTTCCTGGTAGTTTTTGGGTTTTCATCGCATCTTAAGGAAAGTAAAGAAAGAATGCAGGCAGAAGAAAAAGTAAAAGTTTACGAGAATGTATTGAAGAAGCGTATTGAAGAATTAGCATTGGCCAATACAGAATTGAAACAAATGCGCAGCCAGGAAAAATTTGCCGCCACAGGCCGTATAGCCCGCACTATCGCACATGAAATAAGAAACCCTTTGACCAATATTAACCTGGC
>JBBRFX010000012.1:0-41136 GCA_038241275.1 Chitinophagales bacterium | reverse complement strand
AACTTACTGAAAATATAATCGAGTTTATCTTCATTGCTGATCTCACCGGTAATTTCGCCCAGGTAATATAGACAACGGCGAATATCAAGTGCCAGCAGGTCGCCGGATAAATGACTGTCTAATCCATTTTTTATTTCCAATAAAGATTGTTGAACCTGCTTTAATGCTTCATAATGGCGGGCATTGGTTATAATGGTACTTTCCGATTCTAATGTAGACTGTACGGTTTGATTAAACAGGGCGGTTTTTAATTCCTGTATGCCGGTTTGATTTTTGGCAGAAATAAAAAGTATATGCTGATGAGCAGAAAATTGGGATAACAAAATTGCTGAGGCGGCATCTGCTTTATTGCCAACCAACAGGTATTTGATAGCTGTTTTATTAAACAGATCTATTTGCTGCTGCAATGATTCATTGCTTTCGTCTTTCACATCAAAAATATACAGTACCGTATCTGCCGACTTCATTTTTTGCAAGCTTCTTTCAATCCCGATATTTTCTATCACATCTGCACTATGGCTGCGGATACCTGCGGTATCAATTAAACGAAAAATAACACCATTGATGTTCAGTGTCTCTTCTATTGTATCACGGGTGGTTCCTGCTATTTCACTCACAATAGCCCGCTCTTCATTTAGCAGGGTATTAAGCAGGGTTGATTTGCCTGCATTTGGTTTGCCAATGATGGCTACACTTACTCCATTCTTAATTACATTTCCCAATTGAAATGACTGTACCAAATTGTCTGTAGATAGTGTAATCTCCTCAATCAAATGATAGAATTTAGTTCGGTCTGCAAACTCTACATCTTCTGTTGCAAAATCCAGTTCCAGTTCTATCAGTGCAGCAAATTGTATTAACTGCTCTCTCATATTTTTTAGCTGGTTGGAAAAACCACCCCTGATATTGTTTAGCGCTGTTTTTTGAGAAGCTTTTGTATTGGATGCAATAAGGTCGGCTACCGCCTCTGCCTGGGTAAGATCCAGCTTGCCATTTAAAAAAGCTCTTTGTGTAAATTCGCCAGCCCTTGCCAACCTGGCTCCACCGTTTACAATTGCTTTAATAATCTGTTGCTGAATATATGGGCTGCCATGGCAACTAATTTCGATGGTATCTTCTCCCGTGTAACTTCTGGGCCCTTTGTAAAGGGATACTACTACTTCATCCAATGCCTGGTCTCCATCTTTTAAAAGGCCTACATGAATTGTATGCGATGGCAGTGCTTCCAGGTTTTTGGATGAAAACAATTGATTAATGATGGAAAATGTTTCTGTACCGCTAATTCGTATTACAGCAATTGCCCCAATGCCCGGCGCTGTTGCTGCAGCCACAATTGTATCATTCCAGCCAGATAATTTATTGATCATACATCAAAGATACCCCCAACATTTTCTACTGTGTAACAATGGAAGTAGTTATTTCTTTTACCTTGTTTTTTTCCTCATCTGTAATCTCATCAATATAATATCTTTTTACCAGGCTGATATTACATTCATCCACTACATCAATTAGATTTTTGAAACTCGATTTAGTTGCTGGTTTTATCAGCAGAACCATTTGATCTTTTCCCATTTTTTTTATAACCTGCCTTCTTTTTTCCATAATCAATTGCCTGATTCCTTTAGAAGAATAATTGCTAGTTTTATATTGAGCATTTTTTTCCTTTCCTTCATAATAATACAGCCTGTTGTTATCTTCCAGTATAAAAGTTAAAGCACAGGATTCGCAAATATTGTCATTTACTAAAGTGTCAGTATCATTGGGCAATAATAAATTCATAGCCTTAGGATCGGTAAGTGATGCGGTAAAAACAAAAAAGGTAATCAAAATAAATCCCAGGTCTACCATCGGGGTAAGATCTACCCTGGTTGATCTCTTGTTGCACTGGGTACGTTTGTTTTTATTTTGCGATGTTTGATTGGTAATTTCTGCCATAATACCGATTTGATTTATAAATTAGACCAATACTTTTTATCGGCATTTACCAAACCCTGCCGCACAAAAGCTATACGAAATTTCAGCCACCACACATTGGCCTAAAGTGAAATTCCGTTTGGTATAATAATTAGTTTCAATTAAGATGGCTGCCTACTTATATTCCATAAAAAAAACCTCCCGTTTGGGAGGTTTTTAAAAAAATCTAATTTATATTTTATTGTTCCTGTACCACAAAAGTGATAGGCTGACGACGGTAAGCATTTACCATTCTGCCATTTTGCTGAGCCGGAGTCCATCTTGGACCTTTTTTAATAATCTTCATTGCTTCAGCTTCCATTCCGTAACCATGTTTAGTTTCGGCAACTACATCACTTATACTACCATCCTTGCTCACAATAAAACGAACAACAACTGTATAGGTACCTTCTGAAGCTCCGTTATCTACCGGGGTGTTGGCATCCAGGTTATTTCTAAGGTATTTGGCCCAAGCCGCAGAACCACCGGGATACTCTGCTTCAATTTCTACCTTGTTAAATACAGTTGACTCATAATCAATCTTAGGAGCTTCCGCTACTACTGTTCCCTTATCTTCTACCGGTGCCTGCACTATTTGCACTTTATTTTCAGTTTCCACTGTTTTAGTACTGATGGCAGCATCATCTTTAATCTCTTCGATCTTTTCTTCAGGTTTTACTTCTTCGTCTTTTACAACTTTAGGGGGAGTAAATTTTACCTGGTTAATTTCCGGAGGAGGAGGTGGCTTAACCGGAGGTGGCGGTGGTGGTGGAACTACCACTACTTCTTCCTTTTTAATTTCTGCCATCTGGGTGTCTATCACATCAATTTTTTCCTTAGAGCTGTTTGCTACTTTATTGGCCAATACAGATCCGATTAAAATAACTGCCAGGGCAATAAAGGTAGCAGCCAGTGCTTTTTTAAGCCTGCTAGCATAACTTTTACGCAGGTCGTACGCACCGTAGGATTTATTTTTGCCATCAAAAATAATATCGAGCAGATCTGCGTTTAAAATTTTATTTGCTTCCATTTTAATTTCTTTATTATGAGATTCAAACTTGTCATTAATCCATAAAAATTACTTCACCCCATTGCTTACTTCTGTCAACCTGATGAGCTCAGCTTCAGCCGGTGTCATATCTACTTCTGCATAGTGCCCCGGGGGTACAGCGGATATAGACATTTCATCCAGGATGTCAATTGCATTTTTAAAAGTAGACGCAGAGTCTGATTTAATAATGTACATCAGATCATCAATAGGAGTAGCTTTTTTCTTTTCCAGGATAAGGTTTCTGATATCCTTAAAATTGCTACTCTTAAATTGTTCTGATAATGTGTTGGGATCTAATTGTCCGAAATAATAATAAATCTGGTCTGCCCTACCCAAAAGGATAGTCATTGCACCTGAATTTTTTACTTTCATTTGCTCTTCGGGATTATCATCTTTTGGCTCATTCATATTCATAGCAGTACTCGTACTCATCGTTGTGGTAAACACAAAGAATGTAACGAGCAGAAATCCCAAATCCACCATTGGAGTAAGATCTACACGGGTAGATAATTTTTTTGCTTTTTTTACGCCCGGGCCCTTTTTATGACCGCCGCCGGACGAAGTATCTAATTCTGCCATGTCGCTTCTTTTTTATTTATTGTTATAAAAGCTGTATACTTTTTATTTAGTAGCAGGAGGATTCAAATATAATTCTGAACCTACGGGAACGGGTTCTCCGTTCGTTACGATTCTGAACTTAAATATCTGGTTCTTTTTAAATGCTGCTTTTATATTTTTAAATACCGGGTATAAGGCTTGATTATCCCCTTTAACCAACAACATTTCCTGCAATTTTTTCTGATCTTCGCCTGCATACACATTTGTTACACTGCGCAACCAATCTACCATTTCATTATTGGTGCTATCCTTAATGGGAATACCTGGCATTGTAGCGGGAGCCATCGGTTCATTTAGAGACAATGCGCCTTTTATCATGTTGAATGGTAAACCTACAAATTCCTGCTTTCCCCATTTATTCATTTCAGCAGGAGTCAAATTCAATCCTTTAGTAAGATTAATGTTCTCCAGGATATCCTTTTTTTTAGTATCATCACCCAGTGTAAGAAAAGCCCTGCCATCCTTGGTCATGGTAATGAGGATAGACTTTTCCGGAGCAGCCTTTGACGAAATTGAATTGGGTGGGTTTACCGCAAGTACTTCATTAGGCTTTTGTTTTGTTGCCAGGATAAAAAACGACAACAAAAGAAAAGCAACGTCACACATTGCCGTCATATCCACAATAGTGCTTTTACGGGCTATTTTAACTTTTGGCATTTCGTAATTATTTAATTGTTTTACTTAAGATGCAAATGCATTGATTTTCCACACAGCAATTATCTGTACAGAGAAGCAAAACTTTGCGTTAAAGTAAATCCTGATTCATCTATACCATAAGTAATACCATCTATTTTGGTAGTAAACATATTATAGAAAATAATAGCTACAGCAGAAGTACCAATACCTAGAGCAGTGTTATACAATGCCTCAGAAATACCTTGTGAAAGTGCACTTGCTGCAGCACCACCACCACTATCTTCACCCAAAGCAGAGAATGAACGGATCATACCCAATACGGTACCAAACAGCCCAAGCAGGGTTGCTACAGAAGCGATGGTGGATAAAAATACCAGGTTCTTTTCAAGCATTGGTAATTCCAGTGCGGTAGCTTCTTCTACTTCTTTTTGAATAGCTACTACTTTTTGTTCAGTACTTAATTCTGAATTGCTGATCATGTCTTTGTAACGGTGTAAACCCGCTTTCATTACATTACCAACAGATCCTTTTTGTTTATCGCATTCTGCCAAAGCAGCATCTACATTTTTATTAGCCAGGTGATATTGTACTTTACGCACAAAATCAGCATTATTACCGGTTCCGTTTGCTTTTGAAATGGTTAAAAACCTTTCAATTACAAATACAATAGCAGTCAGGAAAGTACCAATCAATACAGGTACTACTATACCTCCAAGGTACATACCTGAAATGGTTGTTTTTGGACCATGATGATCAGGCCAAAACCAACCTGTTCCTACTTTTTCGAAATTACCAGGATTTCCCAGGCCAAATCTCCAGATAACATATCCAATTAAAATACAAAGAACGGGAGCTATCCAGGAAATAGCATTGCTGGTTTTTTTTGCCTGAACTGAGGTTGTCGGTTTAACGGTTGCAGTTGGTCGTGTTTCTGCCATAACATTCAATTTTTAGAAAGTGAAAATTTAATTACTAATGGTTTAAAAAAAATTGTTTTGATTGTGCAATGCTCATTTTAAAATTAAGGTTAAAATGTTTCCAGTGGGCCGGTTATTCGTAGCGCACAAGTTAATAAAATATTTGAATGCAGGTACAGCAGGACGATTTTTTTTTTACATTATTTATTTGTAGCGAAATGCAGCTTCGCTTTAATTGAAAGAAATATTTTATACGTGATTTTTTTATGCAACTTATTCATACCGGAGTGCAACAATAGGATCGAGCCTTGATGCCTTATATGCAGGATATAAACCCGCAGCCAGCCCAACTATACTGCATACAAAAACAGCCGCTATCACCCATCCCCAGGGTACTACAAAGCCTGTTTTTAATAAAAGTGCTACCAGGTTCCCTACCAATATTCCTGCTATTATTCCTGCGGCAGCACCCATCAGGCTTATCAAAAGTGATTCAAACAGGAACTGCGACCGCACATCTTTTGCTGTGCAACCCAGTGCTTTGGAAAGCCCAATTTCTTTTGTACGTTCATTTACAGCCACCAACATTATATTCATTAGCCCTATTGCTGCGCCGATAAGGGTTATAAATGCTATCCCTATTGTTCCCTTTTCGAGAAACCCAAGGTTCTTAAGCAGGCTTTGTGCAATACTGTCACTTTTATCAATAAAGAAATTACTTTCTTCTTTTACATCAAGTTTGCGTATCGGACGAAAAACTCCTTCTGCTTCGGCAGTAGCTACATCCATAAGTTTAAGATCGTTTACCATTGCAGCTATGGTATAAGTACTGCTGGCTGTTGCATACAATCGCCTTACATTGTTATAAGGTGTAATAATTACCCTGCTTGTATTAAAGAAGGCACTGGAGCCCTTGTCTTCTAAAATGCCTATAACCCGGTAAGGCACATGATCTACACTTATTACCGCATCCACGGCCCTGGCTACATTTTCGGGAAATAATTTGGTGGCCACTCCACTTCCTATCATACATACATTTCTGCCTGTTTCTATTTCGGTTGGCGTAAAATTTCTGCCATTTTTAATTGTATAACCATTCAGTTCCAGATAATTTTCATCTCCACCAAATACATTTACATCCGGGTTGGTTTTTCTTTTATTGGTATTTACCACAATACTGCCCGGACCTCTTAATGCAATGCCTACTTTACTACCCGGGAAATTATATCTTTCTTTAAACTCTCTGGCTTCATTGTATGTGATTACCATTCCCGTTTTAGATTTCTTTTGTTTTAAGGAAGACTTTTTGGTAACCTCCGATTTTCTTCTCCCTCCACCAAAATTGATGTTGCGGTCTTTAAAACGTATACTAAATGAGTTGGCCCCCATAGTAGAAAAACTGCTGGTGAGGCTGTTGCTGGCTGCGGTAATGGCCGTAATAATAAGGATAAGTGCAAAGATGCCCAATGCCATTATAATAACCGTAATGGCGGTGCGTAATTTATTGCCTTTTACATTTTTCCAGGATAACTGCAGGGAATCTTTATAAGTCATTTATTGCTTATTAGCCCTAAAGGTAAGGCACATAATAAATTAAGGAATAAAGATTTTATGAATGGCATTAATGATATAACCAGCCAAGTAACAACTCGGGGTAAATACCCAATATTAAAATAATGGCGGCTGAAATTATCAAAAGTATTTTGAAACGGGGGTTAATCTCCACCGAATCCATTGCCACCTGGTCTGAACTTTTAAAATACATGGCCTGGATAATTCTGAAATAATAGTAGGCACTAATAGCTGCAAAAATAACAGCCACTATTACCAACCAGTAATTTTGCCCGTTTTCTACGGCTGCCATCAGCATATAAAATTTACCCATAAACCCTGCTGTAAGCGGGATACCGGTTAATGAAAGTAAAAATATTGTAGCCGTTAATGCAATCACAGGTTGTTGTTTTGCCAATCCATTAAAACCCTCTATCGTATAATCATTCATTTTTAGGATGATGGCAAAAAAACCAACGGTAGCTACACTATAAGCGGCGGCATACAAAACCAGGCCTTCTTTGCCCCAGTCATTCATGGCAAATAATGCCAGCAGCATAAAGCCTGCCTGCGCAATACTGGAATATGCCATCATTCTTTTTACACTTTGCTGAAAAACAGCGGTTACATTACCAATGAGTAATGTTGCAATAGTAATAACCACAATCAGCATTTGCCATTGATCCTGTATTTTACCAAAGGCATTTTCAAATAAGCGAACAAATGCAAAGAAACCTGCCACTTTTACGATGGTGCTCATAAATGAGGTGAATACTGTTGGAGAACCATCATATACATCTGGTGTCCAGAAATGGAAGGGAGCTGCAGATACTTTAAATGACATAGATATTACCAACAATACAAGTCCCACGGCAATCATCACCGGCATTTTGCCCTGGCCAAGATCAATATTATTTATAAAAAAGGAGGCATTGGAATTGCCACCATATATAAAAGCTATGCCCATCAGCATAATGCCTGTGGAAAACGAGCCCATTAAAAAATATTTAAGAGCGGCTTCATTGCTTTTTAAATTGCGTTTATCGCTACCCGTAAGTATATAAAGGGGGATAGAAATTATTTCAATCCCGATAAACAATAATAGTAACGTATTAAAAGTGGCAGACAATGCAACGCCACAAAGCACAAAAAATATCAAGGCAAAATATTCTCCCACATGCTCCCCCACTTTTTCTACATCCCGCCCACTAAGCAGGAAGAACAAAAGCGTGCTGCCAAAAACAACGGCCAAAAAACTAAGGTTAAAGCTATTGGTACGAATCATATCATGCGTATCAATATCAATCAAAGCCTTTCCCGAATTTAACTGAACCGCATTAAGTACAAATAATAGAATGATACCTATAATAGCAAGATACCGTGGAGTAGTTTTACTTTTTATAAAAACTCCGCTGAACATCATTACGATACCCCAGACTGCAGAAAATATAATTGCGTTCATAATTTGATTCTAATATTTTTATCTACTTACCGCTTTATTATTTTTTAAAAGCTATTAACTGACTCACCGCTTCTTTAGTAAATTCTATGATCGGCTGAGGCATTATTCCCAGGAAGAAAATGAATGCCACAATAACCGTTAAAGAAAGTTTTTCGGCCAATGAAATATCTTTTATTCCTTCTGTAAGTGAATTTGTGTTGCCATAAAATACTTTTTGAATCATTCTTAAAGTATACACTGCCGCCAAAATAACACTGATCCCTGCTGCTGCTGCATACCACACGTTCATTTGAAATAATCCGCTGAACATTAAGAACTCTCCCACAAATGCATTGGTAAGTGGCAGGGCGATATTGGCCAATGCAATTATTACAAGAAATATAGTAAGCACCGGTGCTTTGTGTGCTATCCCTCCCAGCTGAGAAATATTTTTTACTCCTGTTTGTCTTTCTATCATATCTACCACTATCCACATACCGATGATATTGATACCATGGCTGAATAACTGTATCATTGCTCCCTGCACACTTAATTCGTTTAATGCAAACAATGCCGCACACATTAAACCTATATGCGCAATGGAAGAATAAGCAATTAGTTTTTTTAAATTGTCCTGCATGATGGCAATACAGCTTGCATAGATAATGCCTGCGATACAGAGAATAATCACCACATTGGAAAAGCTATCTACCGCAAAAGGAAATACAGGTATCAGCCACCTGATTACCCCAAACAAACCCATCTTAACCATAATACCACTGAGCACCATTGTAACAGAAGTGGGCGACTGATCGTAAGTATCCGGCTGCCAGGTATGAAAAGGAAATACAGGCATTTTTATGGCAAATGCAACAAAGAATAACCAGAACAACCATTGCTGCTCTTCGGGATTAAGAAGGGCTGCCATAAAAGACTGCAATGCAAATGAATGTTGTGAAACTGATCCATCTTCAAAAAAGCGCTGGGGCGTATGCAGGTACACATAGATAATTCCAATGAGCATAAGCAGGGAACCTCCAAATGTGTACACAAAAAACTTAAAGGTTGTTTGTATTCTTTTTTCGCCACCCCATTTGCTGCAAAGAAAATAAACGGGAATTAATGCCAGTTCCCAGAAAAAATAAAACAACAATGCATCAAGTGCTACAAACACTCCCATGAGGCCGGCCTGTGTAAGCAACATCAAACCATAAAATGCAGCCGGGTTTTTATAATTATTTTTTTGTGTACTGATAAAGATGATAGGGAAACTTAGAGCGGTAAGAAAGCTGAGTAGCCGGCCCGTGCCATCGAGGCCCACATAAAAACTATTGCCAATATATTTTAACCAGTAATAATTTACCCTATTGTAGGATGCATACCTGGCATCATCTGCATAAAATAAACTTGCCACCGACACGGCTAAGATAATTAAGGAAGCAACAATGGCCCAGTTCCTGGCAGCGTTTTGTCCTTTTAGAAAAAAACTGATGATGCCTGCCACAAGTGGCAACCAAATTAATAACTCCGGAAATGTAATGTAACTACCCACTATTTAAAATTTTACGCAAATAATTGGATGATAAATAAAACCAGCATGCCTATGACCATCAACAATACATATGCTCCTACCTGGCCACTTTGAATTAACCTTAACTGACGGCTTCCATAATTCACTGCTTTGCCTACTCCGTTCACCAAACCATCAATACCTTTCTTTTCTATTATTTTGTCAAAAAAATCTGATATATATCTTAAAGGATTTACAATAACAGCATCATATATTTCATCAACATACCACTTGTGCTGCAATATTCGTCCAAAGCCGGTGGCTTCGCCTGCAGCCTTATAGTTTTTAAACTTAACCCAGGCAAATAAAATAGCTGCCAGTACCAATACGGTAGACAATCCCATGAGCAAATATTCTGTATTATGATCTAAATGATGCGCTGCAGATTTTACTACCGGAGAAAGAAATAACGCAAGTTCATGTTTTCCCCCCAATGCTTCCGGCACACCAATATATCCACCAATAATACTCAATACTGCCAGTATAATCAATGGAATGGTAATGGCTGAAGGGCTTTCATGCAGGTGATGCTCCTGCTCATGTGTGCCACGAAATTTTCCGGTAAACGTAATGAAGTATAAACGGAACATATAAAAAGCAGTGAGCAATGCCGTAAATAAAGCAATGGCATATATCAATTGACTATGTCCGTAAGCGCCTGCTAAAATTTCATCTTTACTAAAGAAACCAGAGAAACCCGGTATGCCCGAAATGGCCAGGCAACCAATTAAAAAAGTAATGCTGGTAATTTTCATATGCTTGTGCAGGCCACCCATATTTCTTATATCCTGTTCGCCTCCCATTGCATGAATTACACTGCCGCTACCAAGAAAAAGGAGCGCCTTAAAGAATGCATGAGTGAGCACATGAAATACCGCTGCCACATAATTTCCTGTGCCCAATGCAAGGAACATAAACCCAAGCTGGCTTACGGTGGAATAGGCTAATACTTTTTTAATATCATTTTGCTGGATGGCAATAGAAGCTGCTACCAAAGCGGTAACAAGGCCAGTGATGGTAATAACCGCAAGCGTAAATTCCGACAAAGAAAATAAAGCATTGCTTCTTGCTATCATATAAATACCTGCAGTAACCATGGTAGCCGCATGTATGAGCGCACTCACGGGTGTAGGACCAGCCATTGCATCCGGAAGCCAGGTATATAAAGGTATCTGGGCACTTTTACCCGTAGCTCCTATAAATAATAATAAAGTAATGCCGGTAATATCGGTTGAAGAAAGTTTAGCAAGGCTGGCTGCAGAAAACACCACATCAAAATTTACAGAACCCACCTTAGCTACCAGCCAAAAAACCGCCAGCAAAAAACCAAGATCTCCAATGCGGTTCATAATAAAAGCTTTATTGGCAGCATTGGTATTTTCTTCTTTTGTAAACCAATAACCAATGAGCAGGTAAGAACAAAGCCCCACTCCTTCCCAACCAATAAACATAATTACAAAATTGCCGCCCATTACCAGCAGCAGCATAGAAAATACAAACAGGTTTAGAAAAGAAAAATATTTTGCAAAGTCTTTTGCAGCCTCTTCATGCATGTAAGACGTAGAATAAACATGTATTAAAAAACCAACACCGGTTATAATAAGTAAGAATAAAGATGACAATGCATCCAGCTTAAACTCAAACCCCAGTTGTAGAGCATTGATATTAATAAAGTCAAAATAGCTGACATTAAAAGTAGTACCATTCTTTACCTGCATAAAGACCAGCATACTTAAAATAAAGGAAGCCAGTATTACGCCGCTTCCAATAATACCCACCAACCTTTTGGAAAGTTTGTTTCTGCCAAGGCCATTGATGATAAATCCGATTAAAGGCAAAAGCGGAATCAACCAAATTAATTCTAAAATGTTACTCATAAACCATTGCTGATTTTATGGAATATTACTTCCATTATTATATATCGCTTACCTGCACTTCCCATTGAGGAAGCCAGGGATTATTAATTCTTTAACCTATTTAAAAAATTGATATCTACAGAATGTGTATTTCTGTATAACATCACAATAATGGCAAGGCCCACACTTACTTCTGCTGCGGCCACTACCATAATAAAGAAAACAAATATCTGGGCGTCGCTAGCATAATTGACCGATGCTTTTGCCACTGCACTTGCTGCATGCATTTTAGAAAAAGCTACCATCAGCAGGTTCACTGCATTTAGCATTAATTCTATACACATAAAAACAATAATGGCATTACGGCGCACCAGCACTCCTATGATACCAATAGTGAATAACGTAAGCGATAAAATGATATAGGCTTTTATATCCATAATTTACAATTTCACATAAACACCTACGCCCAATGCAGACGAGGCCGGTTGTATTGAAAAAATATCCTGTATTTTTTTTCTTGCAATACCATTGAAAATATCCACGGCTTTGTAAGAAGCTTTTTTGGTTAAAATTTTTGTGATCACACCAGTGGCCAAAGAGCCGAGTGCAGGATATAACATTCCTTTTACTGTAGCATCGTTAAATTTCTGATCGTCTGTAATTCCCCTAACCGTGCTATAAACGGTAACAGCAGTACCGGCTGCAGCCAACACTTTAAAAACCACCAAACCGGTTTTATATGTTTTATATAATTTAGTTACCTGGTCAATATTTTTTTTGCTAAACACATTGCCAAGCAATTCTACGCCTTTTAAATTTTCGCCCAATAATCCTACTTTATTTAACTGCACATCGCCCAATAAAAATTTTGGGCTGAACCCTTTTTTTACTTTCAACACTTTTACCCTGTTAAACAATTGATCAATATCAATGGGCAAGTCGCCTATTTTTATTTGAGCAAAAGAAACAGCAGATGATAAAAATATGATCATCATTGTTGCAGTAATAATCCGCAGAATACTTTTCATATTAGTCAATTAATTTTTTTTGCCGATAATTACCGCACCTATCATTGCACTTAGGAACAATATACTGGCAATTTCAAAAGGTAATACATAATTGGTGAATAATACCTTACCAAGGTTTGCAATCAGCCCCTGATCGCCAATTTTCATTTGCACTAATTGTTGCTGATCATTTTTCATTAATGCTGATAAAATAATAATTAACAATGACCCCCCTGATATAATTCCAATAAAATGCAGTCTGTAATTTTTGGCAGGCTCCGATTCAGCATTCAGGTTCATCAACATAACTACAAAAAGGAATAATACCATGATGGCTCCTGCATAAACAATGATATTTACAATGGCCAGAAACTGTGCATTCAGTAAAACATAATGTCCTGATATGGCAAAGAAAACCACTATCAGCCACAAAATGCTTTTTACCGGGCTTTTGCTCAGAAGCATCATGATGGCACTTCCTGCTGCCATTGCAGATAATAATATAAATAATAGTGTGATAATACTCATGCTATGGAAATTAAACTATTGAACCACTTTCTTTTTTTGGCCGGTTGCCCAGTGCTTTTTTATACTCATCCGGGTTTTCTTTTGGATGTGGTATTAATAAATCCTGCTTATCATAAATAAATTGCTTGCGCAGGTAATCGGCCGGTGTAAAGGTTTCGCTTAAATATATAGCATCTTTTGGGCAGGCTTCTTCGCATAACCCGCAAAAAATACAACGCAGCATATTAATCTCATACCTTGCTGCATATTTTTCTTCTCTATATAAATGTTCTTCCCCGGTTTGCCTTTCTGCCGCTTCCATTGTAATGGCTTCTGCCGGGCATGCTACGGCACAAAGCCCACAAGCCGTGCAGTTTTCCCGCCCTTCTTCATCCCTGTTAAGGATTTGTAACCCACGAAATACCGGGCTGAAAGGCCTTGTTTTTTCAGGATAATTAATTGTTGGCTTTTTCTTAAAAATATGACTAAAAGTAATGGTCATGCCCTTGAGAATAGCGGGTATATATAAGCGTTCCAAAAAACTCATTGGTTTTCGGCTCACTACTTTTACTCTGTTGGTTAATGCCTGCATATAATAAAGGTTTGCAAAAATAATATATTAAAATGCGAAGGGGTTATTTATTAAAATATAAAATAACGGCTCCGGTTACCAGCATGTTAAACAATGCCAGTGGTATTAAAATTCTCCAGCCCAGGTGCATCAACTGATCGTACCGAAATCTTGGAATGGTCCATCTTACCCACATAAACAGGAATATAAAACATACTGCTTTAAACATTAAAGCAGCAATGCCAATCAATGCCAGCCAGTTGCCCCATTCTGCATGTGCAGCTTCATCAAAGAAAGGCACATCATACCCTCCAAAGAAAAGGGTAGCCATAATTACACTACTGATAAACATATTGATGTACTCAGAAAACAAATAAAAGCCCAGTTTCATAGATGAATACTCCGTATGATATCCGCCAATCAACTCACTTTCTGCTTCGGCCAAATCAAAAGGTGTGCGGTTACATTCTGCAAAAGCACAAATAAGAAAAATGAAAAATCCCAAAGGCTGGTAAAGTATGTTCCAGTATCCTGTTTGTTGCTGAAACACCATTTCTTTTAGGCTAAGCGTTCCCGTTACCATCAGCAATGCAATTAAAGAAATACCCATTGCCAGTTCGTAACTGATGATTTGTGAAGCAGCCCTTAAAGCACCGATCAATGAAAATTTATTATTACTGGCCCAACCTCCAATCATAATTCCGTAAACGCCCAGGCTCACCACACCAAATACATATAGGATACCAATATTTACATCTGCTATCTGCAAGGGAATCGTTCTGTCAAAAAGCTCAACGGTATTTCCCCATGGCACCACAGCACTGGTCATAATGGCCGTCATCATGGCAAGGCCGGGCCCCAGAACAAATAAAAATTTAGAAGAAAAATCAGGAATGATTTCTTCTTTAAAAAAAAGTTTCATCCCATCTGCCACTGGTTGCAATAACCCAAAAGGCCCTGCCCTGTTGGGTCCACGCCTGTCCTGCAAAATTGCAGCAACTTTTCTTTCGGCAAATGTGGCATACATCGCTATCACCAATGAACCCATCACTACGATAAGGATCAATACCAGTTTTTCAATTACCATTGCTAAATCAATTGCTAAAAGCATAATTCCGATTTATATTTTTATCCTTTTTGGTGTTTCCCGGTTTTGTTTATTGCAATTTATTTGCAACAGCAATTTCACTTATATTTTCTTAATCTTCTTTTTTAAAATCTGCTGAAGTAGCCGGCCTGTTCAATTCGCTCAATTCTACTTCTGGTTTATTTACCTCACTGATGGTATGAATATCCATCAACAATCTTGGTTTTCGTCCATGTAAAACAGCTCCTAAAGTTTCCTGTGGCATATCAAGCACTTTATATTTATTGGCACCAATTACAGAATGCCGGCTGATAGTGGTTACGCCTTCAATGGTCCAGTCTGCTGTATGCTTTTTATCAAAACGGCAGGTGTTGCAAATCCAGCCAGGTTTGCCATCATAACTTTGCACTTCGCCCCACACATCTTTTCGTGCAGTAACTCTATACACTTCATCACCCCGTAACCATAAAGTAGCCTTGCCACAACATTCAGGATTTTCGCAATTACGATGTGCATCTACAGGCTTTGTAAACCATACCCTGTTTTTAAATCGAAATGTTTTATCTGTTAATGCACCCACAGGGCATACATCAATCATGTTGCCGCTAAAATCGTTGTCTACCGCTTTAGCGATATAAGTTGAAATAGCAGCATGGTCTCCACGATCTACAATACCATGCACCCGCTTGTTGGTTATCTGGTCGGCCACATAAGTGCAACGGTAACAAAGAATACACCTTGTCATGTGCAGTTGTATGTAAGGGCCAATATCTTCTTTCTTAAATGTACGTCTTGCAAACTGATAGCGGGTACCTTCTTTGCCATGATTATATCCAAGATCCTGCAGGTGGCATTCGCCCGCCTGGTCGCATATCGGGCAATCGAGCGGATGATTGATGAGCAAAAATTCTACCACACCATTTCTTGCATCTATCACTCTTTCGCTGGTAATATTTTTTACAATCATGCCATCCATTACTGTTGTGCGGCAACTGGCCACCAGTTTAGGCATGGGTCTTGGATCAGCGGTGGAACCTGCTGCTACTTCTACCAGGCAGGTACGGCATTTGCCTCCACTACCCTGCAACTTGCTATAGTAGCACATTGCGGGTGGCGCTACATCGCCACCTATTTGCCTTGCAGCATTTAATACAGTAGTACCAGGGGCAACATCAATTGTAATGTTGTCTATGGTAACTTTAAAGGTTGATGGCTTAATCTCTTCGCTCATAATTAAAAATTAAAAAGTCAAAAGTCAAAATACTAGCCTCGTGACTTTACAATAATCGAAGCAATGATTTTAGACAATTCATTGGCCTCAACTATTAATTCATTTATTTGTTCTTTTGATACATCAACTGTATCTCTTATTAAACACAACCAATACTTTGTTTCATTTGCAGACTTCAAAGCAATGGCATAATAGTTTCTCCAGTCTTTTTTAGAACTCCCTGCCACACCTTCAATTAAATTAGCTCCTACTGAAGTGGCACTTCTTAAAAGTTGATCAAACAGGGAATGGTAAATTCTCTCATATTTGGATTTACCCACCCACTGAACAATATCCCTCGCAAAATAATAACTTCTGTGCTTTATATTATAAGGCTTCCCATCTTCATTCAATTCAAAAGTTTCAATTTCATCATCCATTTTTTGAATTTTTACTTTTGACTTTTTAATTTTTAATTTTTAATTCCTATTCTACCGGCACATGAATCTCATCCGCATAATGCCTCAAACCAAAATTCTCCGTCAAACACAATTCCGGGTTGTTCACATGCCATTCAAACTCATCTCTAAAATGCCTGATGGCTGCTGCTACCGGCCATGCGGCTGCATCACCCAGCGGGCAAATAGTATTGCCTTCTATTTTTCTTTGAATATCCCACAACAAATCTATATCACTCATTTTACCTTTTCCTTTCTCTATGTTGTAAAGAATTTTTTCCATCCAGCCGGTTCCTTCACGGCAGGGGCTGCATTGCCCGCAACTTTCGTGGCGGTAAAACCTTGCAAGTGTATAAGTGTTTCTTACCACGCACTGATCTTCATCCAACACTATAAAACCACCACTACCCATCATGCTACCGGTTGCAAAACCGCCATCGCTCAGGCTTTCGTAGTTCATCATTCTTTTTTCGCCCTTGGCTGTGGTTAGTAATAAATTGGCTGGTAAAATTGGTACTGATGATCCGCCCGGTATGCATGCCTTTAATTTTTTGCCATTGGCTATGCCACCACACCACTCATCGCTGTAGATAAATTCTTCTACGCTGATGGTCATATCTATTTCATACACACCCGGCTTATTAATATTGCCACAGGCAGAAATTAATTTTGTACCGGTACTTTTTCCGACACCAATTTTTGCATATTCTTCTCCACCATCATTGATGATAGGAACAACTGATGCAATTGTTTCAACATTATTTACAACGGTTGGCCTGTCCCACACACCTTTTACAGCGGGGAACGGCGGTTTGATTCTTGGATTGCCTCTTTTACCTTCAAGGCTTTCTATCAACGCAGTTTCTTCTCCACATATATAAGCGCCGGCACCGCGGTGCATATAAATTTCGCAATCAAAACCACTGTCCTGGATATTTTTACCCAACCAGCCATTTTGTTTGGCTTCGGTGATTGCATTTTCTAAAATATCTGTTATCCAATCATACTCACCACGGATGTAGATATAACTAACATTACTTCCCAACGCATAAGATGATACAATCATTCCTTCTATCAACAGGTGCGGAATAAATTCCATCAGGTACCTGTCTTTAAAAGTACCCGGTTCGCTTTCATCTGCATTTACTACCAAATGTCTTGGCACTCCTTCCGGCTTCGCAATAAAACTCCATTTCATCCCGGCAGGAAAACCTGCACCGCCACGGCCACGAAGTCCACTTTTCTTCACTTCTTCCACCACATCGGCAGTTTGCATTTTTAAAGCTTTTTCTACACTGCGGTAACCACCTTCCCTGCGGTAAACCTCATAGCCTTTAATGCCCGGAATGTGTGCGTTTGCTAATAATAATTTTTTTGCCATATAAACCACTTAGTTCTTCTTCAAAAAGAAGGATTGATATTTTATAGTCTTAATTAATCAATTTTGATTGCCTGCCTTGCAAACAGCACCCATCGGTTTCCTTTTTTTAACCAAACTTCCAGCACTTTTAAATGATAGAATGATGCTTTGCTGTTTAGTGTAGCATTTATATCTGCTATAAATCTTGCACTGGCCACATTACCATTTAAACTGATTGAAATACTATCTTCTTTATAAGACTGGTAAGCGATGTAACCACTTTCCAGGTTTTTAATCACTTCGCTTTTTGTTTCTACCCAGCCATTGCTATGACCATAAGTCAAAGCCTTATCCGTTTGCTGGTTGATAGAAACAGTATTCTTTTTTACCAGCGCCAGATGAAATTCTTTCATCGTCTGGATTAATTTTATTTCGTCAGTTGATTGACCAAATCCAGTGAATCCAATTACAAAAAATAATATCGTAAAAAGAACTTTCATTTTTTCAGTTTTGCCATCAACATCCTCATAGGATGTAATGTTCTTGTAAAAGGATTTAATACAAGTGCAAGTGATTCTAGTGTGGTTGAACCCAGTAATGCTTCATCCCCTTCTTCACCATAAACAACCGGTGCAGGCCCGCCTTCTCCTTCAAATTCAAAATAGGCACTACATACTCTTCTTTTTAGTGTTGTTCCATCTGCAAGGGAAAAACTCATTTCCTTGTAAGGTTCAATATCTAATTGATCTAAAATTTTTCCTGGTACCAAACTATAAACTGCACCACTATCTACCAAAAAGTTAACCTCTGCAAATTTTTCAGATTTGCGGTGTTCTCTTACTTTTAATATGGCAGATGTTATTCCCATTAATTTGATTTTGCCCTGCATTCTTCAATGATAGCATCTACTTTTTCTTTGGTTAAATGCTCCCTGTATGTTTTACCATACTGCATCATAGGTGCATAACCACAGGCTCCCAGGCATTCTACCGTTTTTAAAGTAAACATTCCATCGGCTGTGGTTTCTCCCACATTAATGTTTAGTTTCTCCTTAATGTAATCAACAATATTATCGCTGCCATTCAACATGCAGGGACCCGTATGGCAAACTTCAAAGAGGTGTTTGCCAACAGGTTTTAAATTATACATGCTATAAAAACTGGCTACTTCATACACTTCAATAGGTTCTATATCTAAAAGCGAGGCTACATAATCCATCACCGGCACATCCAGCCAGCCGCCAAATTCATTTTGAGCCAGGTGCAATACCGGCAGCAAAGCACTTTTTTGTTTGCCCTGGGGATAATGTGCAATGATCTCATGCACTTTAGAAAGTTGTTGTTCGTTAAAAGCTATCATACAAAGTCCAAATTCAAAATTCAAAAGTCAAAAAGGTTTCTCTTAAACGACGGTACTGCTTTACAAAGTCCTTTTTACTTTTTAATTTTTACTTTTTAATTTTTAATTTCTATGCATCCAGTTCGCCTGCAATCAAATTCAAACTACTCATGGTTATAATCGCATCACTCAGCATGCCACCCTTTATCAATTCGGGATATGCCTGGTAATAAATAAAACATGGTCTGCGAAAGTGGAGCCTGTAGGGCGTTCTGCCACCATCACTGATCAGGTAAAAACCAAGTTCTCCATTGGCAGCTTCGATAGAATGATATACTTCGCCAACAGGCATTTCTGTTTCGCCCATTACAATTTTAAAATGATAGATGAGCGCTTCCATTTTGGTGTATACATCTTTTTTCTCCGGTAAATAATATGCAGGAGAATCTGCGTGAAATACTTCTGCCTCTGCACCTTTAAATTCTTTTACTTTCTGATAGGCCTGGTTAAGGATACTTAAGCTCTGCCACATTTCTTCGTTGCGCACCAGGAAACGGTCATAACAATCACCGGTTTTGCCCACGGGAATGGTAAAATTAAAATCTTCGTAACTGCTGTATGGCGTATGAACCCTTACATCATAATCTACACCTGCTGCCCTAAGGTTAGGACCGGTAAAACCGTAGTTTAATGCACGGTCTGCATCAATTGCGCCACAGCCAATGGTACGATCCATAAAAATACGGTTGCGGTTAAAGAGGTTTTCAAACTCTTTAAGCTGTGCGGGGTACCCGGTTTTAGGATCTAAAAATTTTTCTAATTTTTCAAATGCAACATTGGTAAAGTTTCTTTCAAAACCTCCTATGCGGCCAATATTGGTAGTAAGACGTGAGCCGCATATTTCTTCATAAATTTCGTAAATCAACTCCCGAAATTGCATTACATAGAGGAAACCTGTATAAGCGCCGCTATCCACCCCTACGATAGAATTACAAATAAGGTGATCGGAAATTCGGGCAAGTTCCATAATAATTACTCGCAGATAATCTACACGTTTGGGTGTTTTTACACCCAAAAGTTTTTCACAGGTTAGGTGCCATCCCATATTATTGAGTGGGGAGGAACAATAGTTAAGCCTGTCTGTAAGTGGTGTGATCTGGTATAAGGGCCTGCGTTCTGAAATTTTTTCAAACGCCCTGTGGATGTATCCAACAGTAGATGTGGCTTTTAATATCCGCTCGCCATCCATTTCCAGGATATTCTGAAACACACCATGTGTTGCCGGGTGCGTTGGCCCCAGGTTAAGCGTAGTTGTTTGCTTTTCGATGCTACCTTCCGGTAATAAAATATGTTCGCTCATACCTCTAAATCTCCTGAGGGAGACTTTTAAAGTTTATAATTGTTTATAGTTCCTTACAGCACTGAATCAAAATTTTTATTTTTCATTCTCCCCTTTTATATGCTCCATTCTACTGCTATGTTAAGAATAAAATGAGGTGTCTTTTTGTGAATGGTCAATGGTGAATAGTCAATGGTCAATAGCGAATGGACATTGGTGAATTATTGATCATTCATTATTGCCAATTCACGTTTAACTTAACACCACCTAATCATTTTCATAGCCTCACTACCTTCCAAACATCTCATCATCTTTATCTATTCTTGTTTGATCTTCCAATGGAAATTCTTTCCTCATGGGAAAATAATCCATTTCATCTACATTCAAAATTCTTATCAAATTGGGATGACCTGTAAAATTTACCCCAAAAAAATCATAGGTCTCTCTTTCCATAAAATTAGCCGACTGAAACAATGCTGTGGCACTGAAAACATCCGGCTGGGTTATATCAGTAAATATTTTAAACCTGATGCGCACATTATCTACCAGGTTGTGAAGGTGATATACCACCGCCAGTTCTGCTCCTTTATTGTCCGGGTAATGAACAGCCTGCAGATCGGTAAGAAACCTAAATTTTAACGCTTCATCATCGTATAAAAACTGGAGAACTTTTAAATTTAATTCCTTGGGTCCGCAAAATGTTAGCATGCCATAGGGTTCCTGCCATTGAGTAAGTTGTTCTCCAAATTTTTCTGTAAGTTTTATTTTTATTGCTTCGTTAGAAATAGACATAAAGCTTTTAGCTTTTAGCCATTAGCAGTTAGCCAAGGCATTTAAAATTAGTTTTTATGATTGCTAACGGTTATTACTAACCGCTAACTTGCTTTCTTATTGAATTCCGTATTCTGCCAATAAATCTTTGTATTGATCGCTGTGCCTTCTTCTAAGACTTTCATTGTGCACCAATTCCTGCACTTTCATAAAACCATCCAGGATGGCTTCGGGCCTTGGAGGACAACCGGGCACATAAACATCTACCGGTATCACCTGGTCTATACCCTGCAGTACAGAATAAGTATCAAAGATACCACCGCTGCTGGCACAGGCACCCACTGATAAAACCCAGCGTGGCTCGGCCATTTGCAGGTAAACCTGGCGAAGAACCGGACCCATTTTTTTAGAAATGGTTCCCATCACCATTAATAAATCACACTGACGGGGAGAAAAACTCATCCGCTCTGCCCCAAAACGTGCCAGGTCGTAATGACTGGCGGCTGTGGCCATAAACTCAATGCCGCAGCAACTGGTAGCAAATGGAAGGGGCCAGATTGAATTTTTGCGGGCAAGCCCCACTACTTTTTCAAAATTGGTAGCCATAAACCCTTCCCCCATATATCCTTCGGGGATACCCTCAAATTTTACTGTATTATTAAATTGTACCGGACGAGACATTTTAATTATTTGATTTGATGATTTGGTGATTTGACGATGATCATTCTTCTGAATTCGAAGACTTCTTCATCTTAAAATTTTCAAATCGATTAATTTCCAAATTGTTTATTCCTCCCACTTTAAAGCACCTTTTTTAAATATATAAATGAAACCGGTTAAAAACAGCCCAACAAAAAGAACGACTGCCTTAAAACCGTCCCAACCCAGTTCCCTGAAATTAACTGCGTATGGATAGAAAAAAATAACTTCTACATCAAATAAAACGAATAATATAGCAATCAGGAAATATTTAATAGCTATTGGCTGGCGTGCATTGCCTTTAATTTCTATACCACTTTCAAAATTTTGAAGTTTATCGGAAGTTTTTCTTTTAGGCCCCAGGGCATCTGAACCAATTATGATAAGAGAAACCAATCCTATGGCAAATAACAATTGTAATGCTATAGGAAGATAATTGCCGGCGTCATTAACCGTATTGGCCTGTAAAAAAAAGATTTGCATAGAATATGCTTAATAATGTTAGATAGCAAAAGTAAGGTAGCCACCTTAATATTCAATGATGAAAATTTGAAAACTGCCTAATTTAAAAAGCCTGTTATAGATATAACAGGCTTTCCAATCATTTGTTTATTTAATATTTTATTTCTTAGGTGTAGTACCGGGTTTTGGTTTTGCAGCAGTGGCAGCCGGTTTTTTGGGCGCAGCTTTAGGATCATTTTTGCTGATAAACTCCTTGTTAGAGATTAACTGAGCATCGCCTGGTTCCATTGCCAGCGCTTTATCAATATAAAGCAGTGCTGCAGCCTGATCTTTATTTACATTGTATTCGTATCCTATAAAATATTTATAAGCTACTAATAATCTTGCTTTGGCATTGGCTTTGGTTGTATCTGCCTCTGCAATTTCTATTACTTTTTTATAGAAAGGAGCTGCTAAACCAAGTGTACTTGTAGAATCTATAATGGCATTTGCATTTCCAAGCATATAATAACCAAATATATCAGTTGGATATTTTTCTGTATATAGATTAAATATTCTATTTGACGAATCGTATAAACCAGCCTGGTAATAAGCATAGCCAGCATTAAAAAGATCTACGTTGCTATAATTCGATTTTACAGCAAGCACTTTACCATACCAGTTACCTGCTTCTTTGTATTTTTTCTGCCCATCATAAGCTGCGGCAAGAGATTTAAGATAGCTGGCCTTATTAGCTTCAACACTATCCATTGCCACTGCTTTATCTACCAGCTCACCTACCCTCAATTCATTGCCGGGAAATTTTAATAGAAGTGCTGCATATGCAGAGTAATCTCCTCCATCTATTTTTTCAGGAGTCTGGCGCTTAAAATATTCTTCAAAACTGGTTTTAGCATTCACCGTATCTTTTAAACGGTTATATGCAAATGCTTTTACTTTAAACAGGTTTACATAGGGATTATTCCCTTCGGCTGCAATACAGGCTTCAGCCTGGCTAACGGCTTCACTAAACAAACCTTGTGCATATTTCATAGATGCCCTGTTGGCGCAAGTCTTTGGATCATCATCTGAATGTGCAATTAATTTTTCAAAATATTCTGCACTTTTAGTAACATTTGATTCGTAATAATACTGCCATAATGTAGCATATACAGGAGCATATGCAGGATCCTTAGCAATAGCTTCATTGTAGAATTTCATAAAAATCGACTCCTGCGAAACTCCCTGAGATTGGTACACCCTGCCAGTTCTGTAAATAGCCCTTGCATAGTTAGGGCTTAAAGCCAGTGCGGCCTGGTAGCTCAAAACTGCATTACCACCATCTGCAAATTTGCGGTAAGCGTCTCCAAGGTTGGCATACACTTCCGGATCATTAAATTTCTTGATGGCTGTAGCCTGTTTCAGTTTATCAATGGCATAAGCAGCATCACCGTTTTTACTTTCGGGATTTGCATTGGCATAACCCACCGCATTTAACACAGGAATACTTTTACCCTGGCTAAGTGAAATAGCGGTTTCAAAACGGTTTCGTGCATCCTGGGCTTTACCTTCTATCAGTTCTATATGCCCCATACCAGCCAATACTAAAGGACTGTTAGGGGTAGCCGACAACTTAGCCTGGTAAAGTTTTTTTGCTGCCGGTACATTTTCCAAACCAATTTCTGCCTGTCCTAACCAATAGGTTGCTTCTTCATTATTGGGGTTAGCAGCAATCAATTTCTCAAAAACATCTTTTGCACTTTTAAACCTTTCATAGTACATAAACTTTTTACCATCATCAATACTTTGTGCCATTGTTGTTAAGCCCAAAAATAGTGCGCCAATAAAAAATATGCCTCTAGTAATTTGTCTTCTCATGTTTTTCAATTTGTTGTTTGACTGCTGCAATGATATAAAAATTTATAAAGAATCGTTAAAGACACTAATTAATTATTTGGTAATTTTTCGTTTAGTTTTACTTTCCGTATGTCCAAATCCATCACCGTGCCAAGATAGGCTCTTCTAAATATGAGTTGACCTCTCTCATTTTTAAGAAAATTTACAAAGCCTGTACCCAGGCCCGTATAATTTTCCTTGTTTATATAATACAAACCCCGTACCAATGGATACCTCCTTGTTACAATGCTCTGCTGCATAGGTTTTACATATGGTGTATCTTCACAAAGTATACATTCTACATAAGCAATCTTTACTTTTTTAAGCATTGCCACCTGTTCAGGTATTTCAGGATTACCTATCCAGTTAATTCCCACAAGACCGATTGCATTTTTATTGCCTGCAATAAAATCCAAAACATCTTTACTTGTTTTGGCGGCCTTTACAACGGAGGTATCAAATTTCTCTCCTTTTAATACAGAGTCTACAACAAACCTTACAGTACTGGTAGCATTCAACCCATCAAATACAATGGTTTGATCCCTGTTTATTTTACCTCTAAGTTGATCATATAAACGTTGTAGCGTAAACAATGTATCTGTGCTCGATTCATTTACAATTACAGCAATGGCATCTGTTGCCACCATATTCCATGCAGGACGATAATTTAAAGAATCTTTAAGAAATTTTTCTTCATTATCTAAAAGCCCTCTTGTGATAATAACAGCCCTGTTGGTAGTATCCCAGAACAAATCTTTTAAGCACTCTGCCTCGGGTTTGTAATGTGGAATTATATCTGTACCCGGATTGGATAATTCATACATCTGTATCTGTTCCTCCATCACAGGTTTAAATGATTCATCTACACTGATATGAATGGTTCCATGCGATGGAGAATCATACAATAAACGATCATTTTTCTGAGGATCACATGAGGATAAAAGAAAAACAGCAAGGCAACTTATCCATCCGCCTATTCTAAAATGTTTTTTTTTCATCTTTCTATAAAATAATTTTTCTTGTACCCTCTATACACTCTAAACAAACCATATACGAGACAAATGCCCCCAAATATTTTCATAACAGGATCATCAAACCTGGCCTGGAATGCAGTATCGAAATATTTAATAAATAAAAGAAATATTCCCATGGCCATCCAAAGCAAACCCATACCATAGTCCATGATACTTTTCATACGAATATACCCCTTGTTCTTTTCACTCATTTCTTCTTTTTCAAACTCTTCCAGCGCCATGATATTTTTTTTTTAGAAAAAGCAATTTACAAATAAATTGTTAAGCTAATTATTCTGCAGCGGTAAACTTTACAGGAATCGTATAATAAACCGATACATTTTCGCCATTACTTCTGCCCGGTTCCCACTCCGGCATTCTTTTTAAAACCCTAATCACTTCATTGTTAAAAGCCTTTCCGCCATCTTCTATAGTTTCAAAAGATTTAAGTTTACCGTCATATCCTACTACAAATTTTATTTTTACAGATATTACCTGTCCTTCTTCCATATCCTGGGGATTTTGCAGGTTTTTTTGTAAAAATTTTCTTAAACCCTCCATTCCACCGGGGAACTTAGGCATTACCTCTGCTGTATACATGGGTGTAATTTTATCAACAGCAGCAGGCGCAGTTGGTGTTTTAATATTTTCTGCTCCTGGTTCAGGTCCTTTCACCAATAATTTTTCTCCAGCTTCGCCGGCCTGGGTTGTATTTGAAATAGCCACGCTATCTAAATTTTTTGCCAATGGAGTAGCTTCTTTTTCATTTTTAGTAATTACAATATTACTCAAATGCTTTTGGCCAGGCACTTTGGCTGTTTGTTTTTGTGCAGGCTTTTGTTTTGGAGCCACTATTTCTACCGGCTCTAAGGTATGAACACGTGTGTTTACCATAACAATATCAGGAATTTGAGGCCGGGCAATTTTTTCTTTCTTTAAAAAACTAACAGATAAAACAGCAGCTCCTGTTAATGAAAAAGTAAGCAGGAGGGCTTTTGCAAGCCTGTTTCCATAAAACTTACGCAGGTCGTAAGCTCCATAACTTTTGTTGCGGTTATCGAAAACGATATCCAGGATGTCTGATGATAAAATTTGTTCTGTTCTCATGATCAATAGCTTTAGAAGTTAATAGAAAATTTTTAGAAAACCAGCGCTAGTTTAATATTGAGATGCAGGAAGTTGATGAAATCCATAATTGGTAGGTTGCAGTGCACAGTTCAGCGACGGGAGTTTTTTACAGGCATGTTTTCAAACTATAAACAATCACACAGTTTTAACTATGAATGATGAACCAACAACAATGAACAATCAACTCTTTATCTTTGCCTTATGAAAATTTTAATGGTATGCCTGGGCAATATTTGCCGGAGCCCCCTGGCAGAAGGTATCTTGCAAAAAAAGGCAATGGAAGCAGGGCTTAACTGGAACATCGACAGCGCAGGCACTAATGGCTTTCATGTAGGCGAAGCGCCTCATCATCTTAGCCAAAAAGTGGCCAAACTAAATGCTGTAGATATCGCTTGCCAGGTAGCCAGAAAATTTAAAGCAGAAGATCTTGATTTGTTTGACAGGATTTATGTAATGGCAGAAGATGTACTGGCAGAAATGAGAAGCATTGCAGGGCCAACCATGAATGAATCCAATATTAAACTGTTTTTAGAAGAATTATATCCGGGGCAAAATGCAGATGTACCAGACCCATGGTATGGAGATGAAGATGGCTATCATGAAGTGTACGAACTGATTGATAAAAACTGCGATGCCATTATTGAAAACTATTTGATTAAGAACAAACAAACCCAACAATTATAATGGCTAAACCAAGCATACCGCAGGGCACCAGGGATTTTTCGGCAGAAACAATTTATAAAAGAAATTTTATTTTTAATACGATCCGTTCTGTTTTTCAGTTGTATGGCTTTGAGCCATTGGAAACACCCGCCATGGAAAACCTGGAAACTTTGATGGGCAAATATGGAGATGAAGGAGACAAACTCATATTTAAAATATTAAACAACGGACTCAACGATCCTAAAAATACGGACAAAGCAAAAAGTGGTTTTGATAAACTAATGCAGGGAAAAAATACCGCAGAGCTCACAGAAAGGGCTTTAAAATATGACCTCACTATTCCCTTTGCCCGCTATGTGGCAATGAACCATGGCCAGCTAACGTTTCCCTATAAACGCTACCAAATACAACCCGTTTGGAGAGCAGACAGGCCACAAAAAGGGCGTTACCGGGAGTTTACCCAATGCGATGCAGATGTAGTAGGAAGTACTTCACTTATCAACGAAGTAGAATTGTGTAATATCTACCACACTGCTTTCTACAATATGGGGCTGAAGGATTACGAACTTAAGATTAACAGCAGAAAAATCCTTGCTGCCCTTGCAGAACTATGTGGCGGTGCCGGCAAAATGATAGACATCACCATTGCCATAGATAAATTAGATAAGATAGGCATTGACAAAGTAAAAGAAGAACTTACTCAAAGAGGCTTAAACGAACAACAGATAAATGTTATTGAATCTTATTTAAACATCACCGGAACCAATGATGAAAAATTAGAATCGATTGAAAAATTATTTTTGGGCAACGAAACTGCAGGAAAGGGTATTGATGAAATTAGGTTTATTTTTAATCAAACAAAAAATGTAAACCTCTCCATTGATTTTACCCTGGCAAGAGGACTTAATTATTATACCGGAATTATTTTTGAAGCCAAAGCGCCCGCTTCTGTAAAAATGGGCAGCATTGGCGGAGGTGGCAGATACGACGATCTTACAGGGCTGTTTGGCGTGCCGGGTATTCCGGGAGTGGGTATTAGTTTTGGGGTGGACAGGATCTATGATGTACTGGAAGAATTAAACCTGTTTCCTGCAAATTTAAAAACCAATACCAGGGTTTTGTTCTTTAATATGGGTGAAGCCGAAAGTTTGATGGCCCTGCAATATGCACAGCAATTAAGAAACAGCGGCATTGCCTGTGAGCTTTTTCATGAGCCTGCAAAAATGGATAAACAATTTAAATATGCTGATAAAAAATTCATTCCTTATGTGGTCATAATTGGCAGCAAGGAAATAGAAAACAAAGAAGCGGTAGTAAAAAACCTGGCAACGGCTACACAGGAAAAAATACCACTTATCCGTTTAGCAGCGTACTTTAAAGAAAATAACCAATAGCTTAGGTTACCAATAAAATAAACCTGTATTAATTATTAAATAAATTTTTATGCGATTAAAATTTTTGCCCTTGCTCCCTATTGCTTTTTTAGCAATGCTAATGATGGTTTCCTGTAAAAAAAGCAATACTCAGGGCCGCTACATTCCGGCTACTGCTGCTGTAATAGTGCATGTAAATGCCGAATCCATTTCAGATAAACTTCCTTGGGAAGAAGTAAAACAAAATGAACTTTTCATAAAGATGTATGCCGACAGTTCATTAAGCAGTTTTGTGAAATCGGCTTTAGACAATCCGGAAAATACCGGAATTGATACTAAAAAAGACATGGCTTTTTTTATGGTAAAAGATTCTACCGGCACTTATGTAGTTTTTCAGGGAGCCATTAAAGATGCTGCTAAATTTAAAACATATAATACCGCTGCTTTAAAGGATGCGAAGGCTTCTGAAAAAGATGGGGTGCAATTTATCAGCAACGAAAAAACAACTGTATCCTGGGATAAAGATAAATTCATGCTGATAGCAGATGCTCCCGAAGGAAATAAAATGAACGACACCGGAGCATGGATGGATAAAATGGAACAAAAAATAGAAAACGATAGTACGCCGGCTCCTGTACCTGCTGTAAAGCCGCTGCGAAATGCTGTGATCACTGCCGCACAACTTTACACTTTGGCCGAAGGCAAGAGCATGGCCAAAAACAGCCAGTTTACCGAACTGGTAACAACCAAAGGAGATATTCATTTTTGGATAAATGCAGAAATATTAAGTACGGGCACAGAAGGAATACCCGGAATGGGCATGGTTAATTTGAGCAAATTATCTGAAGGTTCTGTTGCTACAGGCACCGTAAATTTTGAGAACGGTAAAATTGATGTAGACATGAAATCGTATGCCGGAAAAGAAATGACAGAAATCTGGAAAAAATACGGTGGCAGCAAAATTAGCAGCGATATGGTAAAACGTTTGCCTGCAAAAGATGTAGCTCTTTTTATTGCCATGAACTTTAAACCCGAAGGTATTAAAGAATTTGTAAAACTTACCGGCCTGGAAGGTTTAATCAATATGGGTGCCGCATTCCTTGGATTTAACCTGGATGATTTTGTAAAAGCCAACAAAGGAGATATCCTGCTGGCAGTTTCAGACATTGCAAAAGACAGCAGCGGAAAAACAAATGCATCTGTGTTATTTGCTGCATCGGTGGGCGATAAAGCTTCTTTTGAAAAGCTGATTAATGCCGGAAAAAAAGGCGGTAAACAGGGATTGGGGAATATGGCTTCTCAAATACATTTTAACAGCAATGATCAATATTTTGCTATTGGCAATAAAAAAGAAAACATCGATCAGTTTGTAACCAAAGCTGGCAACAGTAAATTTGATTTTTACGACAAGATTGCATCAAGCTCCATCGGCGGATATGTAAACCTGCAATATTTTATGACATCAATGAGAGAGCAGGTAAGCAAAGACAGCCTGGCATTATCAGCCCTGGAAACATCTGTTAAAATGTGGGAGAATATCATCATCAGTGGCGGAGATTTTAATAAAGGCGGCATCACTCAGCATTATGAAATAAACCTGGTAGACAAATCTGCCAACAGTTTAAAACAATTGAATAAATACATGGGTATAATGGCCAATATTGCAGAGCAAAAGAAAAATCAACCCAACATCAACGATTTAAGATTACCCGGAAATACTTCTCCTGTATTGGATTCTGCAGCAATGGTAGAATAACCGGTTTAAGTAAAATAGTTTTACATTTAAAGCCGCCGGCGATGAACCCGGCGGCTTTTTTTAATGGAGTTTTTATGGAGATAACATTACAACAGGTAAGCCCGGTTTTTTTAGAGAAGGAAAAAATAAACCAGTCACAAATCTGGAATAAAGAATTAGTATTTAAAAAAGGAGAAAAAATTCAACTGGTAGCACCCAGTGGCAGCGGCAAAACTTCTTTCATTCATTTTTTATACAGGCTAAGAAAAGATTATAGCGGCAACATACTTTTCAACAATAAAAACATCCGTCATTTTAGTGCAGAGGAAACAGCCCAATGCAGAAGCAGCCAGTTAAGTATTGTTTTCCAGGACCTCAGGCTTTTTGCTGAGCATAGTGCACAGGAAAATATTCACATCAAAAAAATATTAAACCCTTTTCCTAATGCCCTCTCCATAAAAGACATGGCCGAACGATTGGGTATTGGCAACAAATTACACCAACCGGCAGGCATTTGCAGTTATGGCGAGCAACAGCGTATTGCCATCATCAGGGCATTGCAACAGCCTTTTGATTTTTTAATACTGGATGAACCATTCAGCCACCTGGATGAAGCCAACAGCAGAAAAGCAATGGCATTAATAGAAGAAGAAGTTGAAAAAAGAAATGCAGGGACTATATTGACAGATTTGAGTGAAGTCGCAATTTATAAGGCTGATAGAACTATAAGGATGTAAGATTTTGGATGTATGATTTATGATTTTTTTTAATTCGCAATACTACAACACAAATGCAACTACTTAATATCAAATCTACAAACCCGGCATATCTTAATTCACATTTTATAGTTCTCCCGATTTTTAATCGGGTAATTATATCAAACATAAAAATCAAACATCATAAATCATAAATCACACATCACAAATCAAACATCAAACATCATAAATCATAAATCACAAATCAAAAATCATAAATCATAAATTTCTTGAAGCTCTCTTTTAAAAATATCGCCCCTTTCCTCAACATGAACCAAAACAAGTCTTCACGGTTGTTTAGTTATGGCGGGCTGGGCATTGGTGTATTGTTATTATTGTGTTCGGTTCAAATGTTTATCAACATCAACCAATTATTAAAAGACCGTAATCCACGCAAGTCGGGTTTTGATTTTATTTCCGTTACCAAAACAATTACCAACGAAAATATTGGCGATGACCACAGTTTTTCGCAGGCAGACCTGGATGATTTAAAAGCACAAAAATTTATTGAAGATGCCACTCCCCTGTTGGCTAATAAATTTGTTGTTGCTGCATCTGGCGGATCAACCCTTCCCTTTACAACAGATATTTTCCTGGAAGCTATCGACAATGATTTTATAGATACCGTTCCGCCAACTTTTACCTGGCAGGAGGGCCAGGCCATTGTTCCCATCATCATCGCATCCGATTACCTTGAATTATACAATACCGTATTTGCACCCAGCCGTGGACTGCCACAGATTTCCGAAGGCAGTGTAAGTGCATTACTCATTCAACTGGAATGCACGGGGATTTATGGCACAAAAATATTCAAAGGCAATATTGTTGCACAAAGCGATCGTATTAATTCTGTAATTGTCCCCATCAATTTTTTAGAATGGGCCAATAAAAATATTGCTAATATTTCCGGGGGCAATGCCAGCCGTGTATTTATTAAAACGACCGATGCCAATAATGTAGATTTTCTCAATTACCTGCAGGCAAAAAATTACCAGGTAAACAAAGACAAAACAAAATTCGGCAGGGTAAAACAAATACTGCAGGCAGTTGTAAGCGGACTGGGAGGCTTTTCGCTGCTGGTAATATTACTGGCCATGATGCTTTTTTCCTTTTACCTGCAACTAATGATTGCCCGCAGTAAAGACAACCTGCAACTATTGCTAACCTTGGGATACGCTCCCGGCTGGCTTAGTAATACGGTAGCAAAAAAATGGGTGCCTGTTTACATCAGCATTATTATCGTTGCCCTTATTGCAACGCAAGTCTTTCAATATTTTTTTCAGCAAAGTTTTTTAAACGGAAGAGATGATTTATCGGTTTGGATTCACTGGACTGTATCGGCCGTAGCTGTTGTATTAATGGTTCTTTGCATTTTAGTAAACTACAGATTAATAAGGCGGCTTCTTTTTAAATTATAAGTTCTATCGTTGATATTCATTCGTCATAAGTCATACGTCATTCCCATTCACCCCATTTCTTCAATCCTGGCAGGCTTTGCCCTTTCACTTTTGCCCCATGACTTTTTTGGCTTCTCTTTTCACATTGACTTTTGACTTTTGACTTTTGACTTTTGACTTTTGACTTTTCACCTTTCACCTTTCACCTTTCATCTTTCCCCCCGTCCGAACAATTAATTGTTGAAGAAAAAATGGGAACAACCAGTGCCCGGCTTTATGCTACTGTGCTGCTCCTTTCCCTTCGGGGAAGGAGTCAGAGGATGGGGCTTCTCTCAAACACAATCGCCGCTCCCTGCCCCACACCAACACACATCGTAGCCAACCCATATTTGCTTTTTCTCTTTACCATTTCATGCAATAAGGTTGTAGATATTCTTACCCCGCTGCAACCCAATGGATGCCCCAATGCAATGGCACCACCATTAACATTCACTTTTTGCAGATCCAGCCCAAGATCATGAATGCAGGCAATACTTTGCGAAGCAAAAGCCTCATTCAGTTCCACCAGGTCAAGATCGCTCACGGCAAGGCCTGCACGCTGCAAAGCTTTCAATGAAGCCGGTACCGGGCCAATGCCCATCACCGCAGGATCTACGCCGGCAACCGCCATACTTTTGATAGTTGCCATAGGTTGCAGGGCATATTTTTTTACGGCCGCTTCGCTGGCCAGCAACATGGCTGCAGCGCCATCATTAATGCCGCTGCTGTTGGCAGCAGTTACGGTTCCGTCTTTTAAAAAAGCAGGTTTTAAAGTGGCCAGTTTTTCCATAGACGATATCCTCGGATGTTCATCTTTATCAAAATCAAATGCATCTTTGCCTACCTGCACTTTGATGGGTATTATTTCATTTTTAAATTTACCTGCACTGTAAGCTTCTGCATATTTCTGCTGACTCTCCATCGCAAATTCATCCTGTGCATTGCGGCTGATGTTCCATTGTTTGGCTACATTTTCTGCTGTTTCACCCATATTGTAGGGGAAATACATTTCTGCAAGTTGTTTATTTACAAAACGCCAGCCCATAGTTGTATCAAACAATTGTGCATTACGGTCATAAGCGCTGGTTGCCTTAGGCATCACAAAAGGTGCACGGCTCATGCTCTCCACACCGCAGGCAATCATCAGCTCTGCATCGCCGCAGGCAATGGTACGGGCACTGTCCATAATAGCCTGCAGGCCACTTGCACACAACCTGTTTACGGTATTGCCCGCCACAGTCACAGGAAGGCCTGCCAGCAACGCAGCCATCCGGGCTACATTGCGGTTGTCTTCTCCCGCCTGGTTGGCTGCACCTGCAATCACATCTTCAATAGCATTTACATCCACATTAGGGTTTCGGCTCATCAAAGCTTTTATCACATACGCCAGTAAATCATCCGGACGTATATTGGCCAAAGCCCCACCGTATTTACCAATGGGCGTTCTCACCGTGTCAATAACATAAACTGTATTCATAAATTTATTTTATGAGCCCGGCCAATATTCTTTGTGCATCTTCATTGGCGTCGCACTCTTGTACAATATCTCTTTATTGAGCAAAATATAGGATAGTTTATTAATAAAGCACCTACAACAAATTAAATCATATTGGCCTGTTACCTCCCATTACTCATATGAGCAACTACTTTCTGCTGGCAGGCACCATCCGCCCGCAAGATAAAAGATTTCCTTAAATCAATTCGGCCCTGTTTCTGTGTTCCTTATCTTTGCCGCTATGCCAGTCAAAAAGAACATACGTGAGTTTAGCTTACCTGCCCTTAAAGAATACTTTGAATCTATCGGAGATAAAAAATTCCGTGCCATTCAAACCTATGAATGGCTGTGGAAAAAAAATGCCCGAAGTTTTGATGATATGAGCAATCTCTCGCTGGAGCTGCGCCAAAAGCTGGCAGATGAATTTGAATTTACCGCACTCACCGTAGATGCAAGCCAGCATAGCAATGATGGCACGCTAAAATCACGCTTTAAAACCTTTGACGGACATTTTATTGAAGGCGTACTCATCCCCACCGAAAAAAGAAATACTGCCTGTGTGTCTTCTCAAATTGGCTGCAGCCTTAGCTGTGCCTTTTGCGCCACCGGCCTCATGGGCCGCAAACGCAACCTGGGTTTTGATGAAATATACGACCAGGTGGCCATGCTAAATGAAGAAAGCCAGCGGGTAAATGGCACCAACCTCACCAATATCGTTTATATGGGTATGGGCGAACCCTTACTTAACTATAAAAATGTATTGCAATCCATCGATCGAATTACCGCAAGTGATGGTATGAATATGAGCCCCAAACGCATTACCGTTTCCACTGCAGGGGTAGCCAAAATGATTAAACAACTGGGCGATGATAAAGTGCGTTTTAACCTTGCCCTTTCTTTACATGCCGCCACAGATGAAAAGCGCAACCGCATCATGGGCATCAACGAAACCAATAATATTGCAGCATTGATAGAAGCCCTCAATTATTTTTACGACCAAACTAAAAACGATATCACCCTCGAATATGTTTTACTCCAGGGCGAAAACGACAGCCTTCAGGATGCTGCTGAACTCGTAAAAGTTTACCGCAAAATTCCCACACGCCTGGTAAACGTAATTGAATACAATCCTGTTGCCGGTATCCCTTTTATCAAAACCGATGAAGACAGTACACAAATATTTACCGATTATTTAATGGCACACAAAGTAAATGTAAGGGTTAGACGCAGCCGGGGAAAAGATATTGATGCGGCTTGTGGGCAGTTGGCTAATAAGGGGTAAGCAATGTTTTTGTCAACTCTAAGCTGGTGTTGCGAAAGAAATTATTTTTTTGCAGCATCAATATTAACAGACAAATCTTTAAGCTCATCGCCCATAGAAACAATATTTCCCTTTTTATCAATAACAAACTTTGTGGGGATGCCATCCACTCTATAGTCATTCACCACTTTATCATTTACATCCAATAATACCGTAAACCCATAATTGTTCTCTTTTAATAACTGAGATGCCGCTGTTTTCATTTTAAGTGGCGTAGTATTTTCCCAAACATCAATAAAAAGAAATACTACACTACTGTCTCCCTTATATTTATTCAGCAAAACCTGCATCGCCGGAAACGAGGCCCTGCAAGGCCCGCACCATGTTGCCCAAAAATCCAGTACCACCACTTTGTTTATCAAAGACGAAAGCGTTACTTCTCCGCCATCCAAATTTTTTAAAGTAAAGTCTTTAGCTTTTAATGTGCCATATTTTTTAAGAATAACCTTTTCGTTATTTCGGGCTTCAAGTAAATTATTTTTCAATACAACTTTTTCAAATGTCTCATCCGGTAAATTCAGTTTGTTGTATATCCTTTGTAGTTGAGTTTGCATTAATTCAGAGCTTACGCCGCTTAATAAAGCCTGCTCTAAAAAAGTTTTAGCATACTCCGAACCTTTTACCTGCTCTGCATACATTGCATATCGCTCCATACCATTTACATCCAGCAAATCTTTACCCCGTATAAAAATAGCGTGCTGCAGGTAAAATGCACTGTCAAACTCACCAAGTTTATATTGAATAAGGGCGTAAGTATTCATAAACATGTCCTGCACACGGTACAAATCCTCATCATACAATTCACTGTTTGAAGAATCTTTTATTATTTCACCAATCATTTTTAAAGACTTTTGCGAGAGCAGTTTTGCATACGCCAAATCCCCTCCGGGATTATGTATTATTTTGTCAACAATCCTCCATGCAGCACTGTTATAGTTATATGGAATGAGTAGCTTTTTACTAACCAAAGTTTCGTAACGATACAAGCTGCACCAATCTTTCCTATCAATTAAAAATGAAATGATAGGATTATAAAACCTCGCTTTCACACTGTAGGAACTATCTCCAAAGCGATTGATGTAAGAAGCCATTGAAGCCAGTATTGATTGTTCTGTTTTGTCTTTTGCCTGGTAAAACTCATTCCAAAAGATTTGCCCGGCTTCGATACCATTAGGGAATGCAGTCAATATTTTTGCTGTAGTTTTTTCCAACTCATCCGGCATATTTAACGACTGATATATTTTTGCGGCATTTAACCATTTAACCTCGCTATGCTCTTTGGAAAGCATATCACTTGCATATCTTATAAGTGCCGGCTTGAAATCTACCGGCTGATTTTTATACAACATCATCAAATAATCTATATAAGTTTCATCTTCCTTTAAGCTGGGATGCAGGCTGTATGCATCTTCATACATTTTAATTAAAATGTCATCAGGTAACGGCTTTAGCTGTAGCGCATACCTGGCATAACCACTTAACAACCTGGCAAGCTGTACATTTTCATAAACAAATCGTTGCTTTTGTTGATTGTGCAGGTTTATTACAAAACCAGTTTCAACATTATTGTCAATCACCTGTTTCTGTGGTATGGTTAAACTGTTGGTGGAAAGTACTTGCTCCTTACCATTCACCATACTTACAATAAGAATTGCGGTAGAATGTGGAGCCTTAAAAGAGAAGCAATAACGGCCATTTTCCTTGCTGGCGGGAACTGCTTGTTTGAAAAATTTATTGTGGGATTCGTAAGCGATCAGCGCCTGCAACCGTTCCGGAATTAACAGACCCTTTGGCGGCGTATAAATATAAGTGTTTGTGATACCAGCCTGTGGAAAAGGCAGCTTTGATACAATTTTGCCGCCCGTTTGTGCAAATGACAAACAACAATAAAGGAGTGGCAATAAACAGGCTAATATTATTTTCATTTTTTCCGATGAATGAGTGAATCACCAACGATATATTAATATAAAAATTTGGGGATATTATTTAAATACCAAAATATTCAAACAGTTGATAACAAAATCAACTGTTTGAAGCAGATAATTATCCTCTCGTGCATACTACCCTAGTGGCACCTACGGCACAATCAATGCCCCCGTCGTGAACGCAAGCAGTACACTCAGTGCCTACGCAGCATTTGGAAGTACCCTCAGGCGGGGCCTCGTTTCCCCCACCCATTACTTTTTTCATTTCATCTCTACTTAATTTTTTCATAATTAATAAATTAAAAAATAAATGACGCAGCAGTTGCAAACTGCATCGGTAAATGGTTCATTCAGAGGCAACCATTTATGTCGTGCACAACATAAATCTCCGAATATTTTTTGACCCGTATTTTTAATTACAATTGTGAACGCCATTTTCTGTGGTAGTAGTAAAGTGAAGATAAATTTTTGAATATGATACAATCGGGCAGGTTGTAAAATACAACTTTTTGAAAATTTAACTTTTTACAACCAAATTATTAAAACTCAATTGGCTTAGGTACTCACAACCCCGTTGCGGGCATCCCTTTTATAAAAACTGATGAAGACAGTACCCAAATCTTTACCGATTATTTAATGGCACACAAGGTAAACGTAAGGGTTAGACGTAGCCGGGGAAAAGATATTGATGCAGCCTGCGGGCAGTTGGCTAATAAGGGGTAAATCAGAACTTATTAAATAAACCCGTCAAACTTTATTTGCATCCTAATAAACTGCTAATATTTTCGCAAAGCCGACCCTATTGTAAATTTAGTCCTATTTGCATCTCCATTAAAACACTTACTTTTAACGTTGTAAGTTAATGTTGCAATATGATTATTTCCTTTGGCAATTCGGAAACTGAAAAAGTTTGGCTTGGCAACCGGGTAAAAAAATTACCTGTAGAAATTCAAAAAATTGGCAGAAGAAAACTTAGAATGCTTAACAATTCTGTTAACGTAGCTGATTTAAGAATACCACCAGCAAATAATTTGGAGAAACTATCAGGAAGCCTAAAGAATTTTTACAGCATAAGAATTAATGACCAATGGCGCATTATTTTTAAATGGAATGCCGGAAATGCTTACGAAGTTGAAATAATAGATTATCATTAAATTGAAATAAAATGGCGAAACTTAATAACATTCATCCGGGTGAAATTCTTTTAGAGGAATTTCTGATTCCATTTAATATAACAGCCTATAAACTTGCAAAAGATATTGAAATACCTCCAACTAGAATATCTGAAATTATCAGGGGCAATCGCAGAATTACAGCCGACACAGCTTTAAGATTAAGTAAATACTTCGGCAATTCAGCTAAATTCTGGCTTGGATTACAGGACGACTTTGATATTGAGGAAGAAATATCAACAAAAGGAATTTTTTTAAATTCTATTAAAACATTAAATACAAATGTTGCTTAAACCTGTAATTTGAATATTGAATACAATCCCGTTGCGGGCATTCCATTTATAAAAACAGATGAAGACAGTACCCAAATCTTTACTGATTATTTAATGACACACAAAGTAAACGTAAGGGTTAGACGCAGCCGGGGAAAAGATATTGATGCGGCTTGTGGGCAGTTGGCGAATAAGGGGTAATGGAAATAAATCGCAGCACCCAATGGGAGGAGAAATAATGCGATTTCACAAAAAGCGTTTTAATCCCATTGTTTTATGATATTTGTTATAAATTATTATTATGAAAGCGCAGACACTTATAATTGAAAAAAAGCGGTTCACATTAATCCCGGAAAAAGAGTATTTAAGTCTAAAGGAAGTTATTGCAGATTTAAAAATAATTATCAAACGTAGAAATGAACCTGGTATAGAAGCCAAAGAATTTTTTGCCAAAATAAAAAAAGCAAAAAAATAATTTTTATGGCTTACACCGTAATTATTAACAAAACTGCCCAAAAACAGATCGCTGCTGTGCCGGAGCCTTACTTTTCTGCAATTAAAAAGGCTATCATCAAACTGGAAACCAATCCCCGCCCACAGGGCTGCAAGAAACTCGTTAATTTTAAAGATGCATACCGGATCAGGGTTGGAGTATATCGCATTATTTATGAAATACATGATAAAATACTAACCGTTTTTGTTTTTGACGTGGATCATAGAAAACAGGTCTATAAATAACATCATCTGCTGGGCAAAATATAGATCCGGCTTGCGGGCAATTAGCTAATAAGAGGTAAGCCAATGATTAGGCAAAGATTCTAAGTACACCGATTAATAACTTACATGTTTATCCGACATATCATTTCCGTCATTTCCACCCTTGAAGAAAAAGTGTCTTTGTGTTCTCATGCTTTCTTCGGGTAAGCCAAATCGATATTTTTGCAGAGAAAGAATTTACCTCCCATCTGAAATCAAAGAATCAATCTTTGGAATAAATACTTCTTTCAAATCTTTGTCGTTATATATTCCCCCGTAACCAAACGAAACATTCCCGTTGCGATCAACTAAATAATTAGTGGGATACCCATGATAAAGCCCTATTAAATTACTGCTGACTTCGCCAGGAATAGAAAGATTCCTAAATAGCAGATTGTACTTTACACAATTTTTAGCAAGTTCAACCGGATTATCAGGACTGAAACTTAGAACTTGAAAAGTTGTGTCAGACCTATATCGGGTAAAAATTGAATTTATGTACCCAAATTCGAGATGACAGGGAGCACAGGCATCAAACCAGAAGTTAACAAGGGTTATTTTTCCAATTAGACTTGCTTCAGAAATCTCTTTTTTGTCAATATCTATCGCTGAAAAATTGCCAAATGGCTTTCCTATTCTGGCAGAAAAATTACCAACATTAGCTAATACAAAAGCGTGCAACCTTTGCTGCTTTGTGAGAAGTATATTAGGAACGCTTGAGTCTGAAACCTGACAAAAAGATAAGTTGCCATCACATAATAAAATAGCTAGAAAGTTGAGTTTAATTATAATATAATAAATTTCATTCTTTTGCATCGTACAAAATTTATTCATGATTAAAAAAATGTTTCACGCTATTTGCTTCAATTTAGAACAATTAGTGTGAAACATTTGCATTGTTAATTGATCTCGCTGCAAGGTACTTGAACACCACAGCCATATGGTACAGGAGTTCCATTGCAGTAACAAATGTCAATTGTACAAGAGTTTCCACTCTGATTCGTGCCGCATGTGAAGGTAGTTTGACCTTCGTACTCGCCACAACCTGCCGAAGCGTTTGTTCCACCCATTACCTTTTTCATTTCATCTCTACTTAATTTTTTCATAATTAATAAATTAAAAATAAATGACACAGCAGTTGCAAACTGCATCGTTAAATGGTTCATCCGGAGGCAACCATTTATGTCGTGCACAACATAAAACTCCGAATATTTTTAACCAACTATTTTATAGGCTTTTTATTATTTATGATTTTTAAATTATTGCGGTAATGATAAGCAAAGCATTATTTACCACTTATAAAAAAGCATGATACTAAAGTGAGATATAATTTCCAGAAATACCTATTGGGGTTGGTTGTAAAATACAACTTTTTGAAAATTTAACTTTTTACAACCAAACAAAATGTTTAACCGCCGCAACCGGCTGGTTAAAAAATTTACTTCCTTGCTGTGACCCAGGCAATATTTGTAGCCGGATTCATAAACCACTCATTTATTTCTATCAAAAAGACTTGTAAGGGAAGATAAAACCCTGTCACTTAATTTTCGATCGAAGGTAATGATCTCTGCACTAGCTTTTAAACCTTCCCGGTATTGCAGCCGCTTTTGCTGGTTTGTTTGCAAGCCCGCAGGCAACATAATCTTTCCAATAAAACCACTATCAGTTGGTATAGTAGAAATGAAATTGAGCTGCCCTTTTAATGATCCAAACTCCTGGTATGGATAAGCAGGCAGCTTTAGCAATACCTGCTGCCCGGTTTTGAGCTTACCAAAATTATTTTGAGTAATGTGTACCTGTGCATAATACTGCGTG